>NZ_CANCWQ010000003.1:0-112727 GCF_947381555.1 Limosilactobacillus pulli | reverse complement strand
AGCGATTTAATCATACGGGGAAGGCTTTCCCTTTTTCAATTTAATTTAGAAATTTACACAAAATATTTTACACTCCCGATGTTTTGGTCAACAAATCACAAGTATCAATGGAATAGTCGAATCTCAGCTTATTTGGCAGCGTCAAAATAATGGCGCTGCTTTTTTGGTAATAAAAAACCTGACGCAATGCTATTTAAGACATGCGTCAGGTTTAACGTAGATATTGAATCACCCACACGGGGATCGAACCCGTAACTCCGCCTTGAGAGGGCGACGTCTTAACCAATTTGACCAGTGGGCAATAATGATAATGATAACGAACGATTATTAGTTTACGTTATCATTATTGGTTTTGTCAACCATTTACTAAAAATTATTCATAGGAAAGCTCAATTAAATAAACCGACTCGTGGGGGACGTGTGAAGTCGTGATCCAAACGTCATGATAGCCTGGAATGTCACCGCGTGTCTGCTGGTAAAAATAGTCAAGCAGCTCACCGTTTTTGGCAACAAATTCAGGTGCCAGACGATTAACCATCAGTTTACCGTCTGGAAAGTAAAAATCAGAATCGGCAATCTTTAATGAATCCGGAATCGTCATTGAGATCGCATTGGAATAAATTGGCATGCGAGATTTGATTAATTCCGGATGATGATTGATCTTGGATAAAACATAGTACAACGTATCAGAATTACTAGCCATCTTATCGCTTCCTCATCTTTTCTCTCTTAAATATATAGCTATAAAAATCTTTCACTCATTGCTTTCCATTTTAGCAGAAAGCGTCAAATAAGGTTAAATAAATTAATTTTGAAAAAACCATTGACGAAGATGGAGGTATTAGGTATACTAATAATCGTTGTTAAAAGCAATCAACTCTTTATTGGGTATTAGCCAAATGGTAAGGCAGTGGACTCTGAATCCATAATTTACAGGTTCGATCCCTGTATACCCAATCCTAACAACATTGTGCATCTATCAGCGATTCTTAGTCGTTGACAGATGCACTTTTTTTATTTCACAAGCAAAAACACTCAAAAACAAGGAAATTGGGTTGACTTAATGGGGCGAACAATAGCAAGTGAATTACTGATATAACAATGTTTAAGCGGTCTTTTTGTCTGTTTATTCCTGTTTGTCTTTAGTCAACAGCTCGCCATGACTGATCAGCTTGATTGGCAGTGCAAATTGATGCATTTTTTCTGGTTTGATAAATGCAGTCTGTTTGGTAGCACCTAACACTGTCCCGTTGATGCCATGACAGCGGCCACCAAACAGCATTTGTAGATGAACGGGCTGATGCTGTTCAATGGCCAGCTTTAAGAGGGATTGAATGGCCAGCTGACTTTGTCGATTTTGGGGAATCTCAAGCGGCAGTGTGGCAAATTCGTTTTCAACCTGATTTAATTCAACGGTTCGAAAGCCATGCCACTTGCCCATCCCATAGTCGACATACTCGTTTTTAAAAAAGGCGCCGGCAATTCTAGCGGCTTCTTGATCGTCATATTTAGGTAAACGAACGGGGGCATGCATAATCAGGGCGGGCTCGACAGGCTTAAAAGCGGCAGTTTGATTAAAATGCGGTGCCTGATAAGGATGAGCAATAATCCGTCGCTGACTGCCTGGCCAGCGCAGATTGTCAAAGCCACGAAAGTCAACGGTAATTTGTAGGCCTTCTTGTTTTTTTAACTGATGCAGCAGATTTTCCAACTGCCCCAGATCATTATTGGGCATGGAATAAAGCGGATAAGAGTGTGTACGAAAATGTGGCCGATAGATTTCAAAAAAGAAATTAAACTGGCCATCATATTGATCATTAACGACCAATATATGATAGATGGTTTTAGGCAGCCGCTTGAACAGGGGCCAGACCTGATCGGCAATTTGGTGTGCGGCCTTGCTTAATGAATCGTCCATAGATCTTTCCTTATTTGACTAAAAGAGTGCGATCTGCTGTGTATTGGCATCACTGAGGCGGCTGCATGCTACTGAAATATTACGAACGGCAGCACCTGCCCATGCTTGACGAAAAATTCCCAGCAGATGGTTGATCAAAACTTTCCGATCGGCGGTTGGCTCAATAGTAATTTCGTGGCTATAGCTGGTACGGCCATTGCTATCGGTAACGCCACTGGCATAACCGAGCCCTAAGCGCAGCCGGCCGGTCTTCTGATGGTGGCGGCTAAGGCGATCGATGACATCGTTGGCTACTTTAATAATGCCCTGCTCGATGTCTTTTGGCTGACTAAGATCCTTAGGCATAACTTGAGAACTGCTCCAGCTGGGGTTTTTAGGCGTTAAATGCACGGAAAGATCGGTTCGGTCAATGCCCCAGGCCAAGGCATAAAGATGAGTACCCGAAACGCCAAATTCGTGCTTGAGCCAGTGCGGATCAGTATGGGCTAGGTCACCAATTGAATTGATGCCCAAAAGATTCAATTTAGCAGCCGTTTTTTTACCGATGCTCCAGATATTGGTTAGATCATGGCGTGGCCAGATACGAGCGGCAAAATCATGATATGAGAGACGGCCTTGAAAATCAGCCGCATGCTTGGCAAACAAATCTAATGCCAGTTTGGCCTGCAGTGGGTTTTCACCAATCCCAACGGTCGTACGCAGTCCCAGCTCTTTAAAAACGGCTTTTTGGATTTGGGCAGCTGTCTGTTCAGGCGTTTGGCCAAAAAACTGCCAGGTATCGCTAAGGTCAAGAATACTTTCATCAATTGAATAAGGCCACCAGTGATCAGCATCGGCATAGCGGCGAAAAATCTGATTGATTTGCCGATTTTTCTGGCGATAAAGACTCAAACGCGGCGGTACGGTCAGCAACCTGGCATCGCTGGGGACCTTGTAGCCACGATCGACGTTGCGAATGCCAAAATGCTTTTTGGCAAGCGGTGAGGTGGCAACGACCAGGCCGCTGCCGTTATTTTCATGCTCGGCCATGACCAGTAAAACGGAGTCCAGTGGGTCGATGCCACGCTGTACGCTTTCGATGCTGGCAAAAAAAGATTTGTTGTCGATCATTAAATAAACGCCGTGCGGTTCATGGCGGTAGTCAAACATCTGCAGATCGTGTCCTTCCGTATGATTTTTAACCATTATACGAACGTGTGTTTTAAAATGCAAATCAAAGAGCGCTGCCAAGCAATTATCATTGACGAGTTATCATCACACATCCTGATTAAAGTCTGAACGATTGGAATGATCGAACCGAATCTTAAAAATTATTACATTATTGTTGCAAATGAGTTACAATGGTAATGAAAATTGAATTAGAAAAGGGGCGGTTGACATGATGAAGCAGTCGAAGCATTGGCTAACTGGATTGTTGATGACGGCAATGATGCTGAGTCTAACGGGCTGTGCATCACTCAGCGCTCCAACCAGTACGCAGGAAAGCATAAGCCGCTCGGCAGCGGTCTCAAGCAAGACTAAGGCGGCTAAAAAGCATAGTACCTCAGTTAAGGATCAATCTACCAGCGCCAGCAGCGAGGCAGCCCAGAGTTCTAGTACGACAGCTGAGTTGGCATCAGCTGATCAATTGACGGGGGCTTTGGCATCATCGGCTCAAGCAGCCAGTACCCAAAGCCAAACAGCTGCCAGCAACGCGATATCTGCCAGTGAAACAACAAGCAGCCCAGCCAGCAATAAGGTGTCCGCTGCAACATCTTCAACGGTCAACGATCAGGTTGTTGATGGGCTTAACCAGGCCGCCAATCTGCAGCCGGAAAATGGTGATCAGTATATGATTTCTCAGACCAGTGATGGCAACTGGCAAGTCGATATTCGAACCAGCAGTGGTGAAGGTCAGGATCCCAACGTCTCACATCTTAAGGGAATCTACATGTACAACCCAACAACCGGTCAATATCAGCAAATGGACCCAATGACCGGGGAGTTCAATTAAATATTGTCATTGCCAATGGTCATGAACGCTGGACGATTGGCAATGGTTTTTTGCTCAGTGAAGGCATCCGTTTTATGCGGGTGCCTTTTCTATCTCTAAAAAGGCCTCAAATCAGCTAAAAACTGCTTGACGATTCCAAGAATAAGAGTAGACTATAAAATCGTTAGGTACATAACTGTTATGTACCTAACGATTTTTATAGGAGGGAATGAAATGGCAATTAGCGATGAAATGCTGTTCGGACACATGTTTTTAGTGGGCATGGACATTCGAATGGCTTCCAAGCCCAAACAGCGCGGTTTTCATGGCCAAGGACGCGTCTTGTTTTTATTGTCAAAGCATGAGAATATCTCGCAGCGTGAACTGGCCAATCTAGCACAGATCAAACCGGGATCGATGACCGAGATTTTGGCTCGGATGGAAAGAGACGACTTGATCAAGCGCAAGCGAGACGAAAGTGATAAACGTGTTATTCATGTGCAGTTGACTAAAACCGGTGTTGAGCTGGCAAAAGAAAATCACCAACGCCATGAACGATTTTGTAATATGCTGTTCGGCACGCTGAACCCAGAAGAAAAAGAAGAGTTTAATAGACTGCTTTTAAAGATCGATCAAAACATCAAAACACAATTAACAAAAGAAGGTGAAAATTGTCATGATTAAGATTGCCAAACGCAACCTGCAATGGTGGGCCGTAGTCTTAGCATTTTTATTTATGGTCGGCCAGGTTGTCTGTGATTTGACGATTCCCACATTGACTTCAGAAATCATCAATCGTGGGGTGGTCAAACAGGATCTGCCGTTTATTACTCATGAAGGCTGGATTATGATGGGCGTTGCCTTGATTGGTTTGTTGATGGCCCTTGGCAATATTTATTTTGCGGCTACGCAGGCAATGAAGGTCGGCAAGAATCTGCGGGCCCAGATTTATCAGCGCGTCTTTCGTTTTTCGGAGCGTGAGATGTCAGAGCTGGGGACCTCATCTTTAATTACGCGTTCAACCAATGACGTGGTTCAGATTCAAAACGTGATCGTCCAGATGCTTCGAATGATGATTCAATCCCCAATCATGCTGGTAGCGGCTTGTTTTTTGGCCTACCAGCGTGAGCCAAGGCTGACCAAGATCTTTTTGATCAGTCTGCCGATTCTGGCGGTGGTTATCGTGATTATCATGTCGATGGCTACGCCGTTATTTAAGAGTATTCAAAAAAAGACTGACCGGATTAATTTGATTTTTAGAGAAGGTTTGACCGGTGTACGAGTAATTCGGGCCTTTAACCAAGATGATTACGAACAAGAACGCTTTAAACATGCCAATCGTGACTACACGGATACCGGGATCAAGGCCTTTACGCTGGTTTCACTGATGTTTCCGGTTATGACTTTGATTTTGAGCTTGACCAACGTCAGCATCATCTGGATGGGCAGTCATCTGATTGCAAACATGACGATGGAAGTCGGTGATTTAATCGCATTTTTAAGCTATGCCGTAATGATTTTGATCAGCTTCATGATGCTTTCGATGATTTTTGTCTTTGTTCCGCGGGCGCAGGCTTCTGCAGTCCGGGTCAATGAGGTCTTGGAAAAGCCAATCAGCATCCATGATGCACCAAAAGATCAGTTGCTGCCATTGGATCAGACCAAGCCAGCCTCATTGAGCTTTGATCATGTTGACTTTCGCTATCATGGGGCCGAAAGACTGGCATTGGCCGACCTCAATTTTAAGGTTAAGGCAGGACAGACGCTAGCGATCATTGGCGGAACAGGTTCAGGCAAGTCAACCTTGGTAAATCTGATTCCACGGCTCTTGGAGATTGAAAAAGGCGAGATCAAAGTCAATGATCAGCCAATTGAGCGGCTCAGCCAGCACGATTTACACAGTCTGATCTCGATCACGCAGCAAAAAGCCGTCTTGTTTACAGGAACGGTTCGCAGCAATCTGCAGTTTGGCAATGATCAGGCAGACGACGAACAGATGTGGCATGCTTTAGAGGTTGCGCGGGCGGCTGATTTCGTTAGAGAAGCCGGTGGTCTGGATGCCATCGTGGAGCAAAACGGGAGCAACTTCTCGGGTGGTCAGCGGCAGCGACTGGCGATCGCTCGAACAATCATCAAAAAAGCCTCAATTTATATTTTTGATGACTCATTTTCGGCTTTGGACTTTAAGACCGATGCTCAGCTGCGAATGGCATTAAAAGACGATCCTCAGATCAAGCAGGCCGTAACGGTAATCGTGGCTCAGCGAATCTCGACGGTTGCCGATGCCGACTTGATTTTAGTATTGGATGAAGGACACGTCGTTGGTCAAGGCACACATGCTGAATTAAAGGCCAACAACCCAACCTATCAACAGATTTTGCGCTCACAGATTCAGGAAGGGGATGGAGCTCATGCGTAGAGGATCACATGGCGGACCACGCGGCAAGGCTGCCAAGGCTCAGGATTTCTGGGGAACGACCGGTCGTCTGGTTTCTTATCTGCGACCTTGGGCATGGGGGATGATTGCTTCTATCATCTTAGCCATCATCTCAGTTGTTTTGTCGATTATCTCACCAAAGATTTTAGGTCAGGCAACTACGACGATCTATGAAGGAATGATGAAGGGCTATGCCCAAATGAAGGCCGGCCACCATCTGAGTGCTTTGCCAATTGACTTTGACAAGATTAAGCATATTGCCGTAATCGTTGTCTTGCTTTATTTGTTTTCAGGACTTTTCAGTCTGGCTCAACAGGTCATCATGACCAACATCTCGCAAAAGGTCGTCTACAATCTGCGCCGCGACGTTAAAGCCAAGATGAAAGTTGTCCCGGTTAAGTTTTACGATACCCACAGCAATGGTGATCTGATGAGTCGGATGGTCAATGATATGGATAACATTGCTACCACCCTGCAGCAGAGTCTGATTCAAATGATTACCAGTGTGATCACGTTTGTCGGGGTGCTGGCATTGATGCTGACCATCAGCTGGAAACTAACGATTGTGGCGTTGGTCATTGTACCTTTAAGTCTAGGTGTTGTCGGGCTGGTGGCACCGCGAGCTCAGCGATTGTTCAGCACGCAGCAAGAAGAACTTGGTAAGATCAATGCACAGGTTGAAGAAACGTTTGCTGGGCAGACCATCGTGCGCACGTTTAATCATGAGGCTGACGAAGAGGCCAAGTTTGCCCAGAAAAACGAGAAGTACTATCATTCTGCTTGGCTGGCTCAGTTCTTTTCAATTTTGATCTTCCCATTAATGAACTGCATTAAAAACGTTGGCTATCTGTTGGTTGCTGTCATCGGGGCCTTGCAGGTCATTCATGGTCAGATTACGCTGGGGAACGTACAGGCATTTTTGCAGTACACCAATCAGTTCTCCCAGCCCTTGACTCAGATTGCCAACTTAAGCAGCACGATTCAGCAGACGGTTGCTTCAGCTGAACGAATCTTTGAGGTATTGGACGCACCAGAAATGGATGAGCACCTGTTGGAGGATCAACCACTGCCTGGAACTGAACATCCTAAAATTGAATTTAAAGACGTGCAGTTCAGCTATAACGATGAGCCGCTGATCCAAGATTTTAATCTTAAGGCACCTGCCAATCACATGGTGGCAATTGTTGGTCCAACCGGGGCCGGTAAGTCAACGATCATCAACCTTTTGGAGCGTTTTTATGACGTCAAGGGCGGCCACATCTATCTTGATGGTCACGATACGCGCACGATGACCCGCAGTCAATTGCGAACGCACATCGCCATGGTGCTACAGGATACCTGGCTGTTTAAAGGGACGATCTTTGATAACATCAAATATGGCCGTGAAAACGCAACTGAAGAAGAAGTTTATCAAGCAGCCAAACTGGCATATGCCGACAGTTTTATTCGTGAGCTGCCAGATGGCTATCAGACGGTTTTGGATGAATCAGCCTCCAATATTTCACAAGGTCAGCGTCAGCTTTTGACGATTGCACGGGCATTTTTGGCCAACCCAGAGATTTTGATCTTGGATGAGGCCACCAGCTCGGTTGATACACGGACCGAATCATTGATTCAAAATGCGATGAACGATATCCAGCAAAATCGAACCAGCTTTGTCGTAGCTCACCGATTGTCAACGATTCGTAATGCTGAGCAGATTATCGTTATGAATCATGGTCGGATTATTGAAACTGGCAATCACAAGACTTTGATGGCCAAGAACGGCTTTTATGCTGATCTGTACAACAGTCAGTTTTTAGGTAATCAGATCTAGCGCTTAGTACTTGACTTTTGCTTAAAAGATGTTAAATTAATAATCGATTAAAAAATAACACAAAAAATTAGAACATTGATGAGAAGAGTAGATCAGGATGGGTCGTCAAAGAGAGTCCGGTTAGGTGAAAGCGGATCGATCAGTAATGATTGAAGATGAGCTCGGAGTTCGTTCAGGGGTCAAAAGGCTACCTGAGCCGGTAAGCGACCGATATCTCGCCCAGTATATTCGTACTGAATGAGGCTGTCATTGTGAAGTGGCAGTGAAATTGGGTGGTACCACGAAACGCCTTCGTCCCATGATTTCCTAGATTGACCAGGAAATCGGGATGAAGACGTTTTTTATTTACCAATGATTTAGGAGGCATCATCATGACAGTCAATGCACGCAATGGCTTATTAAAATTATCATCACGTTGGCATAATGAAGCAGTAATCAATCCAAAAGAAATTCTGATCTTGAATCTGATGCCGACTAAAGAGGCAACCGAATGGCAGTTTCTCCAGCGCTTGCGTGAAACGGGCATCGATTGCACGGTGACGTTTTTATATCCGGCCACGCATCGTTTTCGGCATGCCGATGGTCAAAAAATCAAGCAGCATTATGTCTGTTTGGATCAGATTCGCAAGCGCTGTTTTGATGGTTTGATTATTACGGGAGCTCCGGTTGAATGTTTGCCATTTGAGGCGGTCGACTACTGGGATGAGTTTAAACAGATCGTCAAATGGGCACATAGTCATGTTAAATCGATCATCTATGAGTGCTGGGCGGCTCAGGCGGGACTTTGGAACGATTTTGGTCTGCCAAAGCAAAAAATCGACCATAAGATTTTTGGCGTCTATCAAGGAATTGCGTGCAATCGTCAGTCGCCGCTTTTAAAGGATTTGGCAACGATCAAGATTCCCCAGTCACGTCATACTGAGGTTCAAATACCTAAAAAGCTGCCAAACGGTCTGCAAGTGCTGGTTGCCAACCAGACCATCGACCCTTTGATCTATCAAGCTGATCATGGTCGCTCGATTTATATTACTGGGCATCCTGAATACAGTGCCGATACCTTGGACAATGAATATCGGCGCGACCAGCAAAAGGGCTTGACGATTCAGCCACCCAAAAATTACTACATCGATCAAAAATGCCACGATATCGATTACTCCTGGCGCCAACCCGGTATTTTGCTTTATCGCAACTGGCTGAACGGCTTGGCCGGCTGATGATTCATTATTAATTGGCAGCTGATGTGTTAGAATAAAAGCCGAATCAAAGCAAAGGGGCTAAAAATATGCGCGCATATCAAAACACGATTCGATCCTTGAATACCATGGTTGAAAGTGGCATTGTGCCAGGCATCAGCTGGGCAATTTTTGAAGGACAGGAAACCTTAAAAAACGTGACTGGATTGGCTCAGCTGCAGCCTCAAAAAGAAGCTTTAAAAGATGGCATGCTCTATGACGTGGCCTCATTGACCAAAGTCGTTGGTACGATTCCCTTGATCATGCAGTTAAAGGATGAAGGACAGCTCGACTGGGATGATCCAGTTGTCAACTGGCTGCCAGAGCTCAATGACGATCGGGCTACGATTCGCAATTTGATTACGCATACGTCCAGCATCGAAGGCTACATTCCACGTCGTGATGAATTACCGGCCGATGAATTGACCAAAGAAATGCTTGATACGCTGCGGGTAGGTCCCAACTTAAACAAACAGATCCGCTATGCTGATGTGGGGCTGATCTATGTGGGCTGGATTGCTGAAAAGATTTTAGGCGAGCCGGTTCAAACTGCCATCACTGAACGAATCTTAAAGCCGTTGCAGCTAAAAAGTGCCACATTTGCTCCAGATCCAAAAAACTGCGTACCAACTGAAATCAAAAAAGATCGCGGACTGATTCGTGGGCAGACGCACGATCCCAAGGCCTATGTCTTAGGAAAACACTGTGGCAGTGCCGGTTTGTTTGCCACGCTGGACGATCTTTTGCAGTTTAGCCATGCACTGTTAGAAACCAATCTCAATGGTCTGGTCAAACCAGAAACGATCGCCAGCCTCTTTTACGATCAAACGCCAATGAATGGTGAACATCTACGCAGCTTTGGCTGGAAACTGTTTCATTCTAAAACCGACGATCGGCATTTTGTCATCTCGCATACCGGCTACACGGGGACATGGATGGTTTTGGACAAGCAGACTGATCAAGGGATGATTGTCTTGACCAATCGTGTGCATCCAAGTGCTGAGAATCAAGCCTTTTTAGATGCCCGAGATCGTCTGTTTGCTACGTATCTAAATGAAAAAGATCTTTAATCATAAAAAGCGCCACCCAGCCAAAAGTGCTGTGTGACGCTTTTTTTATTGGTTTTGCATGGTGCTTTTCAGATTATCCATTCGTTTGATGACCAGTGTCTCAAATAAGACTAAAAGACAGCCAAACGGGAGAACCCAACTGTCGGGGGCGATCAACAATAGAATGATCAAAAGCCAAGAGCCCCAGTTCCATTTGCTTTCAATGCGCATGGTGCTGGCAAGCCGCTGCTGCAGCTGAGGACTGCCAGCCAGGTTTTGGTTGCCGCGCAGCCAGGCGTACAAACGAAACTCCCAAAAGCTTTCAATGATAAAGATAATTGTGATCAAAGTTGCATAAAGATCGGCATTCATTGATTTCATCAGTCCTTTGACTAGAAGGTCGGCTTGATCTTTAGAGCCTCTGCTTGGCTGAGATCAGCTTCGGGATACTTGTGATGCAGAGCCGCCAGCAGAATCTTTTTAGCAATTTCGCCATTACGCGTCAAAATTGGTCCATGGAAATAAGAGCAGTAGACGTTTTTATAGATTGCGCCCTCACTGCCGTCTTCACCATTGTTGCCATGACCGGAAACGACCTTGCCAAGGGGACGCTCGCCTTTGCCCAGATAGGTCTTGCCATTGTGATTTTCAAAACCATGGTATTCTTGACCGGTTTCTTCATTTTTAATGGTAATGTCGCCGATAAAACGATTATGGTCCTGGCTTAAAGTATAGTGATCCAAAACACCCAGACCAGGAATCTTTTCGCCATTGGCCCCAACATAATAGTGCCCCAGCAGCTGATAGCCACCGCAGATTGCCAGCATTGGTTTGCCATCATTGATAAACTTGGCGATCCCAGCCTGTTTATTGGGTAGGTCTTTTGAAACTACCAGCTGTTCGTAGTCCTGTCCACCACCAAATAAGGCAATGTCAAACTCGCCAGGATTAAACTCATCGTCAATACTGATTACCTTAACGGCGATATCAGCATCCATTTGCTTGGCATAGTAGCGCAGGGCGATAATATTGCCAACGTCGCTGTAGGTATTGAGCAGGTCGCCATAAAGATGGGCCAGATTCAAATGGTACTTGGTCATTAGTCCATCCCTCCTTTAATGTATCCTTTTTCGGCCAACAGTTTGCGCAGCTGTAAGACGGCCGTATAGCTGGCTAAGATATAGACGTGCTCGGTTGGCAGATCCTTGATTTTAGTCAGTACGCTGGCAAGTTCTGGTTCTTTCCAGATATTGTCGACTCCGGCCATCGTCAGCCGCGTGGTGATGTCTTTGTAGCGTTCGCCGCCGGTCATGTACTGCTTGATGTCATGTTGAGTCAGCTTTTCAAAGTCGCCGTCCCAAATCCAGCTGGTGTCGATCCCATCTGCATAGTTGGCATTTAATAAGAAGGCAAAGCTGAATGGCTCGGGGTCAGTTTCAATCATGTCGAGTACTTGATTGAGTCCAACCGGGTTTTTAACCAAAATCAAGGTTGTCTTTTTACCATCGATATTAATCTCTTCTTGGCGGCCAAAGACGCGCTCATCAGATTCAAAGGCGTGTTTGATCTGAACCTGACTGATGCCTAAAAAGCGGCCTAAAGCATAGGCTGCCAAGGCATTGTAGATATTATAAAGGCCTCCGATGCCGATGCGGTATTCCTGACCATCGAGCTCAAACGTCGAGCTGGTTGGCGTCAGCTTGCCCAGCTTGGTAACGGCATAGTCAAGCTTGGGCCGCTTAAAGCCGCAGTGTGGACAGAAGTAGTCACCCAACCCAGCATAGGTGATCAAGTGGTAGTGCAGAATATGCTGACACTTAGGACACAGCAGGCCATCAGTATTGGCGGGAGCTCTTAGATCATCATGATGCTCATGATTAAAGCCATAGTAGATTACCGGATTGGGTAGGTCCTGCGTATTGAAGAGCTGTTCGTCGCCATTGGCAATGATCGTGGCCTTTGGTGCCATGCGCACGCCTTTGAGAATCTTTTCGTAGGTCGTATAGATTTCGCCATAACGATCCATTTGATCACGAAAAATATTGGTAAAGACAAATGCAATTGGCGTGATGTAAGAAGTAACGATAGCAACGTTGGCCTCATCGACTTCCAAGACAGCCAGGCCTTTTTGCTTTGGCTTGGGCGCGGTAATAAAAGTCGTGACAATTCCCTGCTTCATGTTCGATCCGGTAGGGTTGGTCAAGACATCATGGTATTTTTCGCGCAGAACGCGGACGCTCAGGGCAGTCGTCAAGGTCTTGCCATTGGTTCCAGTAACGATAACCAGATCATATTTTTTGGCAAATGACTGCAGAATATCAGGATCCAATTTTAAAGTAATCTTGCCAGGCAAAGAGCTGCCGCCGTGCATGAAGGTATGTAAAAACCAGTAGCTTGAGCGGCCAGCCAATTCAGCAAATGAGCTTTTCAGTGACATAAAAAATCCTTTCGAAAAATAATTTTTAACTTATTATAGTACCGGTCAATTTTAAACTTAGAAGGGAAAAAAAGAAAGCCATCCAGCCCAAATCAGCTAAAAGCCCCACAGCGATCATAATCTGTGATAAAATTTTATACTTGTGTCGACTGAATTGCAGCCAACGGTCAGACAGTTTAAAATAGATCTGATTTTCGGTATAATTTAGTTACTATTGCAAAGAAAAGGTGAAAGAGCGTGGCACAGTTATTCTTCAAGTATGGTGCGATGAATTCGGGCAAGTCGATCGACGTCTTAAAGGTAGCTCATAACTATGAGGAGCAGGGTAAGCCGGTTGTTTTATTGACTAGCGGCGTGGATACTCGTTCGGGGCGCGGAACCATCGCCAGTCGAATCGGTCTGGAGCGCAAGGTTTATCCGGTTATGAAAGATACTGACGTCTACGAATATGTCAAAAATATTGATCATCGTATCTACTGCGTCTTGATTGATGAGGCTCAGTTTCTGTCCAAAGAACATGTCTTACAGCTGACCCGGATCGTTGATGAGCTGAATATTCCCGTCATGACGTTTGGCTTGAAGAATGATTTTCGCAATGAGCTGTTTGAGGGCTCCAAGTATCTTTTAATCTATGCGGACAAGATTGAAGAGATGAAGACCATCTGCTGGTTCTGCCCTCATAAGGCAACCATGAACCTGCGCATGCTTGACGGTCATCCCGTTTATGAGGGAGAGCAGGTTCAGATCGGCGGCAACGAGTCTTATTACCCGGTTTGTCGCAAGCACTACTTTCACCCACTGCTGAACAAGAAACAGGAGAAATAATCATGGAAATGGAAGAAATCTTTGACAAGCTTCAAGCGGTTGCCGATCGCTATGATGAGCTCAACGAACTGATCAGTGACCCTGAAGTCATTGCCGACACGGCGCGGTTTATGAAATTGTCCAAGGAAGAGGGAAGTCTGCGTGAAACCGTTGAAAAATACAACGAGTACAAGCAGGTAACGCAAACCATTAAAGATGACGAAGAAATGCTTCGTGAAATTGATGATCCTGATCTAACGGTAATGACCAAAGATGAGATTGCCTCGTCTAAAGAACGTCAGGCTACGCTGGAAAAGGAATTGGAAGTTCTTTTGATTCCTAAAGACCCTAATGATGACAAAAACATTATCATGGAAATTCGTGGGGCTGCCGGTGGTGATGAGGCCAGTCTGTTTGCGGCCGATCTGTATGATATGTACCTGCGCTATGCCGAAAAACAGGGCTGGAAGGTTGAAGTTGTCGATAAAAATGAAACCGAAGTCGGCGGTTTTAAGGAACTCTCTTTGTTGATCACTGGCGATAAGGTTTACTCTAAGCTGAAGTTTGAAAACGGCGCTCACCGCGTACAGCGAGTACCAGTTACGGAATCAGCCGGTCGGGTGCACACGTCAACGGCAACGGTTGGGGTGATGCCAGAAGCTGAAGACGTTGAGATCGACATTGATCCAAAAGACATTCGGACCGACGTTTACCGTTCCTCTGGTGCCGGTGGTCAGCACATCAACAAGACCTCTTCAGCCGTTCGCATGACGCACCTGCCAACCGGGATCGTGGTTGCCATGCAAGATGAGCGTTCACAACAACAGAACCGAGCCAAGGCCATGCGCATCTTAAAGGCACGGGTCTATGACTACTACCAGCAAAAAGAACAGAATGCCTATGACCAAAAGCGTAAAGATGCGATTGGGACCGGGGATCGTTCCGAACGGATTCGGACCTACAACTACCCACAAAACCGGGTTACCGACCATCGTATCGGATTGACGCTTAACAAGCTGGATAAGATCATGGCTGGGGACCTAGATGAGATCATCGAAGCCTTGATCATTGCCGATCAGACCAAGAAACTGGAGCAGCTGCGCAATGAATAGGCCAACCGGCGAATCCTGGACCTACTTTCAGGCACAGCGTTGGGCAGCCGATTATCTCAAAGAGCGGGGACTTGATCCGCATACGCCAGAATTTATCCTCAAGATGATTCATGACTGGAACACCACGACGCTTTTGATGCATAATCGTGATCGTATGCCATCAGAAGAAGTGGTGCGGTTTCGTCGGGCAATTGAGCGCGTAGCTGACCACGAGCCGCCACAGTATGTCGTTGGCAAGGCACCATTTTACGGCCGCATGTTTATTGTCAGCCGCGACGTCTTGATTCCGGAAAGCGAAACTGAAGAACTAGTCGAGTGGGTGCTGGAAACAATGCCTAAAGACAAGCCACTGCGCGTTTTGGATCTGGGAACCGGCAGTGGGACAATCGGTATTACGCTGAAACTGGAGCGGCCGCTTTGGCAAGTGACGCTCAGCGACATCTCAGCTGGCGCCTTACGCGTAGCAACCGCCAATCAGCGTCTGCATGGTACCAATCTACCCGAAATCGAAAGCGACATGTTTGCTCGCCTGGCTGATCAAAAGTTTGATCTGATCGTAACCAATCCGCCATATATCGCGCCATCAGAGATTGCTCTAATGGATAAGGCGGTCTTGGACTATGAGCCGCCCGTTGCACTGTTTGCTGATGAGCACGGCCTTGGATTTTATCATCGCCTGTTTGAAAGGATTGGCGATCATCTAACACTAGGCGGTCAGCTGTTTGGCGAAACCGGTTTTGATCAGGAGCAGGGCATTCAAGATCTCTGCCATCAAGTTGCCCCCAATGCGCAAATCCAAACGCGTCATGATATGGCTGATCGCATGCGGATGATTCATGCATGGAATTTTTAAGTCTGGGAAGGAAGCACGATTTTGGAAACAAAGATTTTTAAGCTAAATGAGATTGATCAAGCGGCGCAGGCCATTAAAAATGGACAGCTGGTGGCTTTCCCAACTGAAACGGTCTATGGTCTGGGTGCTGATGCCACCAATGAAGACGCTGTTAAAAATGTCTACTTGGCCAAGGGACGTCCCAGTGACAATCCACTGATCGTTCACGTGGCCTCAATTGAGATGGTTGAGCGCTATGCAGTCGAGATTCCCGATAACGCACGGCAATTGATGAAGCAGTTTTGGCCTGGTTCATTGACGATCATTTTAAAAATCAAGCCAGGCTCACTTTCCAAAACAGTAACTGGTGGTCTGGAAACGGTGGCCTTTCGTTTTCCTGACTGTCAGCCAACCCTTGATTTAATCTTAAAAGCCGGTGTACCGATCGTGGGCCCATCTGCCAATACTTCTGGCAAGCCGAGTCCAACGACGGCTCAGCACGTCTATCATGACTTAAACGGCAAAATTGCGGGAATCTTGGACAATGGACCGACACGAGTTGGGGTTGAATCGACGGTGCTGGATCTTTCAACATCGCAACCGGCAATTCTGCGGCCCGGAGCTGTTACCAAGGCCCAGATCGAATTAGTAATTGGCTCGATTGATCTGGACCGGCACCACGTTGGCAAAAACGAAACGCCTAAGGCTCCAGGCATGAAGTATCGCCATTATGCACCAGGCGTCCCGGTTGCCATTGTTGATCCGCAAACCGACTGGCAGATGGTTGATAAATGGATTGCTGATCAGCCGTTTAAGGTAGGTGTAATGGCTGAAAAACAAATTTTAGATCAGATTGCCTGGAGTGATAATGCCGTCCTCTACTCGTTGGGGGATGATGTCAGTGATGCCAGTGCGCATCTGTTTGGCGGGCTGCGCTTTTTTGACGATCAAGCCGACGTCAAAGCAATTCTGGTACAGGGATTAAAAGCTGCTGGACTAGGTGCCGCCTATATGAATCGCTTGAATAAGTCAGCGGGCGGCCACCATTTTGATGCATCAGTCAAATAATTGATAAAATTAATTTTTTTGCCTAAGCATAAAGGCACGTTTTTGGTACAATAGTTGAGAAACATTTAAGGAGATATATATTCATGGGCAAGTTTGAAGTTATTGAACATCCATTGGTTCAACACAAATTAACGATGATCCGCGACAAAAACGTTGGGACCAAGTTTTTCCGCGAAACGGTCAAGGAAATCTCAACACTGATTGCTTACGAGGTTTCTAAGAACATGCCGCTCAAGGAAGTCGAGATCGAAACGCCAATCTGCAAGACCACGCAAAAGGAACTGGCTGGCAAGAAGGTTGCCATCGTGCCAATTCTGCGGGCTGGTTTGGGAATGGTCGAAGGCTTTACCGATCTGATTCCAGCTGCCAAGATCGGTTTTATTGGTATGTACCGTGATGAGGAAACGCTTAAGCCACATGAATATTTTGTTAAGCTGCCAAGCGACGTTTCAGAACGTCAATTATTCGTTGTTGATCCAATGCTGGCAACGGGTGGCTCAGCCGTTGATGCCATTGGCGCTTTAAAGAAGCGGGGCTGTGAGGAAAAGAATATCAAGTTTGCTTGTCTGGTTGCTGCTCCAGAAGGGGTTAAGGCAATCCAATCTGCTTATCCAGATGTTGACATCTATACGGCATCACTGGACGAATGCTTAAACGACCAAGGCTACATCGTTCCTGGTCTGGGCGATGCCGGTGACCGCCTGTTTGGTACCAAGTAATTAGCTGAATTAAAAATCCAGTCTGTGATCTAATCATGGACTGGATTTTTGATTTCTTAACATTTATTAATAACCGCACTCAAATGAAGTCAAGTTCGCCAAAAATAGTAAAATAGTAGCTGATTGTAAAAAATAAATCCAATAAAGGATCTGAAAAAATGCAGAAATTAAAGGTTTCATCCAGCTTTATCAGATGGCTGCTGATTTTGGTGGTCGTTGGGCTGGGGGCGATTCTGTTTACGTTTCATAATGAGTCGTTTTATCAGCGTCCCCTGGCCAGGGTCGAGCAGGTGAGGAACGAAAAGGCAGCCAAGCAGACTGACGAGTTTAAAAACGTTGACTGGCAGACTAAGCAATATCTAAAAATCAAGATGCTCAATGGTAAGTATCGTGGAAAAAAGCTGATGGTCACCAATACCTATTCTTATTCGGGTGCAATGGATCAAAGATATCGAGTCGGCAATGAGATCTTTTTAACGCGCGTGCATGAGAAAGATGGATTGCTGCATGCGACGATCGCGGGCTATAAGCGCGATACCGTCATTGTATTTCTGGTTTGGCTGGTAATTTTGCTTCTGCTTTTGATGATGAAAAAACAAGGCAATCTGGCATTACTCAGTGTAGTGGTCAACTCGATTCTATTTGTTTTGGCAATTGAGCTGGATCTTAAAATGCAGGCAGCCCATGTCTTGTTGATTTTTGGCACTTTGGCACTGATCTTTACGATTGTCAGCCTGATTCTGATTTTGGGCTTGACCAAACACATGCTGGCGACGCTGGGTGCAACCGTTTGTGGTACGTTGATTGCAATGCTGATCAGCCTGTTGGTTTTCCAATTAACGCAGGAGCGCGGCATTTACTATGAATCAATGCAGTACGTAACCCAGGTTCCCCGACCGTTGTTTTTGGCCGAGACCTTACTGGGATCACTGGGTGCCGTAATGGATGAATCAAGCGATATCGTGGCCACGATCTTTGAATTGAGACAGCTCGATCCCACCGTAACCAAAGGCCAGCTGTTTATGGCCGGCCGCAGCGTTGGCAAATCGATCATGGGACCCTTGATCAATGTTTTGTTTCTGATTTTTATGGTCGATACCTTTACCTCATCGCTGCTGTATCTTAAAAATGGCAATTCTTGGGGCTATACGTTTTCGATGAACATGTGTCTGGGAACCGTTCAGAGTCTGATCAGCGGTATTGGCATCGTCTTGGCCATTCCGATTGCCAGTGGTCTGGCGGCAATCCTGTTGGGAAAGAAGGGAAAAGCATGAGTACGATTACGGCACTGGGCCTGGTCTTGATGGTGTTGATGATTTTAGTTGGCGGTAAGCAAGGCTGGACCGCATTTTTAAGTCTGCTGCTAAATTTTGGCTTTTTGTACTTTGCCATCGTTTTAATTGCTTTTCATGTCCCGCCAATGTTTGTTACGTTGACGACAGGTACGATTATTTTGGCTGTAACGATTTTTATGGGCGAAGATGATTTGAAAACGACTGTAACGGCTTTTTATGCCTCACTGATCGTAATGGGGATTCTTTTGTTGTTGATTGTCGGTGTTGAGCATTGGGCAATGGTGCAAGGCTTTGGTCCCGAAGACAGCGAGGATTTGGAAGGAATGTCGCTTTTAATCGGCATCAGCTATCTGAAAGTAGCAGTTACGACGACGATTTTAAGTACGTTGGGGGCCATTGCTGAAGCAGCAATGGCCGTGTCGGCTGGACTGACCGAGATTTTAGATGCCCATCCTGATATTGACAATGCGCAGATCATGAAAAGCGGGATGGCAATTGGTGGCCAGATTATTGGTACGACCTTTAATACCTTGTTCTTTGGCTTTTTTGGCGGCTTCTTAACGCTGTTTATCTGGTTTGCGGGACTGCATTATTCGTTAGGCACGATCATGAACAACAAGATTTTCGTTGGTGAGATGATCATGGTATTGACCTCGTTTATCGGCGTTTTGCTGACGGTGCCGATTACGGCTTGGATCATGGGACTGCGAAAAAAGAGCGTGGTTGACAGTTTTGGTGAAAACAAGTAAGCTATTATCTGGTAACTTGAATATCGGTCCTTTAATCAAATTCAGAGAGGTTTGAAAGGATGCGTTAAAATAATCATCCAATTGCGGATTGTTTTAAGGTAGTCTTTGGGCCGGCGCTCAAGGGCTATTATTTTTATCTGCATAGGAGTGTTTTTTATGGCACATCGCGATGGCGTCGTTTTAGACGTTGATGAACGGCCAGAATTTGGTCAATGGGTTGGACTTTCATTGCAGCATATGTTCTCAATGTTTGGCTCAACTGTGCTGGTACCAATTCTGGTCGGATTAAATCCCGGCATTGCCCTTTTTAGTTCTGGGGTTGGGACCTTAATGTATCTGCTGATTACACGGCATAAGATTCCAGCCTACATGGGATCCAGCTTCAGTTTTATCGTGCCGATGATGGCATTGATGAAGTCAACTGGCTATCCCGGCATTGCTCAAGGAACGGTAGCAGTTGGCTGTGTATATCTGCTGGTATCTTTAATTGTAACGATGATCGGTTCGGACTGGATTGATCGAGTACTGCCGCCGATTGTGGTTGGCCCGATCGTGATGGTAATCGGTCTTTCTTTGGCCAGTACGGCTGCCAAGGATGCCACGATGAATGGTACGCACTATGATTTGCGCTACTTTGCCGTAGCTATGCTGACTCTGATCATTACGATTGCATTCAATATGTTTTTTAAGGGCTTTTTGGGACTGATTCCGATTCTGCTTGGGATTGTTTGTGGCTATGTGATCGCTTGTCTGTTTGGTATTGTTGATCTGGTTCCAGTTGCCAGCGCGCATTGGTTCAGTCTGCCAGACTTTCAAATTCCATTTGTAACATATAAGCCGCATTTTTACTGGGGAGCCATTTTAAGCATGGCACCAATTGCTTTTGTTACCATGACTGAGCACATGGGACACATCATGGTCTTAAATGAGCTGACTGAGCGCAACTACTTTAAAGATCCTGGCTTGAACCATACGCTGGCTGGTGACGGGACGGCTTCAATCATTGCTGGTTTCGTTGGGGGCCCGCCAGTAACCTCATATGGTGAAAATATAGGTGTCTTGGCCATCACGCGGGTTCACAGTGTCTACGTGCTGGCTGGAGCTGCACTGTTTGCCGTCTTCTTCAGTTTTGTCGGTAAGCTGAGTGCATTGATCGAATCAATTCCTGGACCTGTAATCGGTGGTATCTCCTTCTTATTATTTGGTGTGATTGCCTCCAGTGGTCTGCGGGTCATGATTGAAGATCAGATTGACTTCAATAAAAAGCGCAATTTGATGATCAGCTCAGTCATCTTGGTGATCGGGATTGGCAATGCCTATCTGAAGCTGGGACAGTACCAGTTCTCTGGCTTGGCAGTGGCTGCTGTTTTAGGAATTATTTTGAATCTGATTCTGCCCCAAGAAGCTGCCAGCGAACGAACCAAAGATAACTAGACCAATTAAAAATGAAACAAACGATGACGAACTATCTCAAATGTCATCGTTTTTTTATTTATGTCAACAATTAATTATTGAATTATAAACATTTTATCAAGTTGGTTTAAAGATTAGATTAACTCGTGACACCTGGTATACATGGCGTTTGGGCGATGATGGCGTTTTCTTTTGCTTCGATATTTTTTTGAAATTTTAATGAAATAATGCTATATTAATGATCGTAACTTGGGACAGTTCGTGGTTGTTTCAACGAGATGGAATCCAATTTACAAACCAAATTATTGTTATAAAGAAAAGAGGTGGAATATAAATGGGCGAGGAAGCTTATACTTTTAAGCTATTCGGCCTTACGTTCAATGCGACTAACGTAATTTCAGGCGCCATTATCTTTGTCTTGGTCTTCTTTGTATTGTTTGGCCTTTCACGGCATCTGCAAATGAAGCCCAAGGGTGGTCAGAACTTGATTGAATGGCTGATTGAATTCACAAACGGTATCGTGCGGGAACAGATGCCCGCATCAGAAGTTGGCAACTACAGCTTCTTGGCCTTCGTACTGTTTGCCTTCATCTTCTTCTCAAACCAGCTGGGTCTGATTTTCCAGATCGGATGGAATGGAAACGAGATTGTAAGAAGTCCCACTGCCGATCCAGTCGTAACGCTGACTTTCTCGTTAAGCATGATCATGCTGGCACACTTTGCCGGGATCAGCAAAAACGGTCTGAAGCACTATTTTGGCTCTTACCTCAAGCCATATGCCATTATGCTACCAATTAACTTGGTTGAGGAATTTGCCAACTTCTTGACGCTGGGTCTGCGGCTCTTTGGTAATATCTTTGCCGGGGAACTGCTGCTGAAGTTGCTTGGACAGATGGCCTTTTCACATGGTGTTCCAACGATTCTGGTCAGTCTGCCGCTTGAAATCGTTTGGCAAGGCTTCTCAGTCTTCATTGGGGCTATTCAGGCTTATGTCTTTGTAACATTAACTACGGTTTATATTTCTCAGAAGGTTTCTGCTGAGGAATAAGCATATCTTAAGGAGGATATAAAAATGGGTGCAATTGCTGCAGGTATCGCTGCTTTTGGTGCGGCACTGGGTGCCGGTATTGGTAACGGTTTTGTTATTAGCCACACGATCGATGGGATGGCCCGTCAACCAGAAATGTCTGGTGCACTGCGTGGTACGATGTTCATCGGTGTTGGTTTGATCGAAGCCATGCCTATCTTGGCCATCGTTATTGGCTTCCTTGTAATGAACAAGTAGTTTGAGTAACTAAAGCTATCAATTTACAAGGAGGTGTCAATAGATGTTGCAAGGTGTTCTGGCTCAATCCAATAGCTTATACGTCGGAGACATGCTGTTTTACATTGTTTCATTTATTATCTTGATGCTGCTGGTTAAGCACTATGCTTGGAAACCAGTTACGGATATGATGAACAAGCGGGCAGCCAAGATTTCCGATGACATCGACAATGCAGAAAAGTCGCGTGCTGAAGCTGAAAAGCTGGCGGCGCAGCGTCAAGCTGAATTGCAGAACTCTCACCAAGAAGCCGCCAACATTATCAGTACGGCCAAAAAGACTGGTGAAGCTCAACGGGACCAGATCGTTACGGATGCGCAAAAAGATGCGCAGATCGTAAAGGAGCAAGCCCAAAAGGATGCTGAGCAGGCACGTCGCGATGCTCTTAAAGGGGCACAAAATGACGTTGCCAACTTATCTATTGAGATTGCTTCCAAGCTCATCCACAAGGAATTAAATGCGGACGATCAAAAAGAACTGATCGATTCGTACATCGAAGGGTTGGTAAAACATGAGTCTTGATAAGAAGACGGTTGCTAACCGCTATGCGAAAGCAATTTTTGAGCTGGCTGAAGAAAACGACCAGCTTGATCAAACTTATCAAGAATTATCTGCTTTGCGTCAAGTCTTCGAGGAAAATGGCAGTTTGGCAGCGCTGTTGAGCGGTGTCGACCTGTCACTCGCTGAGAAAAAATCTTTGATTGATGCATTGAAAAAGGATGCTTCGCCATTCGTTTCCAATCTGATTCAAATGGTTTTTGATTACGGCCGTATGGATGATTTGGTCGCAATTATTGATGAGTTTGAACGGCGTTACGATGCATTTAACAAACGCATTCACGCCGAAGTAATCACAGCGGTGCAACTCGATACGAAGCAACGCGATCAACTGAAGGCTGGTCTGGCTAAGCGCTTGTCAGCCAACGAAATCGTATTGCACGAAACGGTTGATCCGTCAATTTTAGGTGGGGTTGTTATCCGAGCCAGCAATGAGACTTTGGATGGCAGCCTGCGCTCCAAGATTGAACAAATTCGTCGTTTACTTGTTAAATAATCAATTGTCAAAGAGGTGAGACCTTTATGAGCATTAAAACTGAGGAAATCAGTTCACTCATCAAGAAGCAGCTCGCCAACTATCAGGACCAAATTTCCGTTGAAGAAACTGGGACGGTTACCTATGTTGGTGACGGGGTTGCTCGTGCCGATGGCTTGGAAAATGCCATGGCTGGTGAGTTGCTCGAATTTAGCAACGGTGTCTACGGGATGGCCCAAAACCTCGAAAGTAACGATGTTGGTATCGTTATTTTAGGGGACTACACGGGAATCCGTGAAGGCGATACTGTTAAGCGGACGGGCCGGATTATGGAAGTACCCGTCGGCAAAGAACTGTTAGGTCGGGTCGTTGACCCACTGGGACGTCCAATTGACGGTCTTGGCGAAATCAAGACTGACAAGACGCGTCCCGTGGAAAAGAAGGCCCCTGGCGTTATGCAGCGTAAGAGCGTTAGCGTGCCACTGCAAACTGGTATCAAGGTTATCGATGCCTTGGTTCCAATTGGTCGTGGTCAACGTGAATTGATCATTGGTGACCGTAAGACTGGTAAGACTTCACTGGCCATCGACACGATCATCAACCAAAAAGACCAAAACATGATTTGTATCTATGTTGCCATTGGTCAAAAGGAATCCACGGTTCGGGCTCAAGTTGAAACGCTGCGTCAATACGGCGCTTTGGACTACACGATCGTCGTTTCAGCCAGTGCCTCCAACCCAGCACCTATGCTTTACCTGGCACCATATGCCGGGGCTGCAATGGGTGAAGAGTTCATGTACAATGGCCAAGACGTTTTGATCGTTTACGATGACTTGACGAAACAAGCCGATGCCTACCGTGAACTGTCACTGATTCTGCGGCGGCCACCAGGTCGTGAAGCCTACCCAGGTGACATTTTCTACACGCACTCACGTCTGTTGGAACGTGCAGCTCGGCTGTCCGATGACATGGGTGGCGGTTCAATGACTGCATTGCCAGTTATTCAAACCCAAGCCGGTGACGTTTCTGCCTACATTCCAACCAACGTTATCTCCATCACTGATGGTCAGATCTTCTTGGATTCTGACTCCTTCTATGCTGGTCAACGTCCAGCCATCAACGCCGGTACGTCAGTTTCTCGTGTCGGTGGTGACGCTCAGATCAAGGCCATGAAGAAGGTTGCTGGTACGCTGCGTCTGGATATTTCTGCCTACAACGAACTGGCTGCCTTTGCGCAATTCGGTTCTGACCTGGATGAAAACACGCAGCGTCGTCTGGGACGTGGTGAACGGACGATGGAAATCTTAAAGCAGGGCCTGCATGAGCCACAACCAGTTGCTCAACAGGTTGTAACGCTTTTTGCTCTGTCACATGGCTATGTTGACAATATTCCGGTTCAAGACGTTCGTCGCTTTGAACAAGAACTGGCTGCCTACATGCGTGCCAACCACCAAGACGTTTACGACCAGATTGCCGAGACTGGCAAACTGCCAGAAGGCGATGTCATCGACAAGGCAATCAAGGACTTTAAGGAAACGTCATTTCAAACCAGCGACAGCAACAAAGCTGCCAGAAACTAAGCATGACTAGTCGAAAGGACGGTGAGATTTAGTGCCAGCTTCACTTGCTACTGTTAAACGCAAGATTCAGTCAACCAAGAGCACGCGTCAGATCACTTCTGCCATGCAAATGGTTTCTACGGCTAAGCTTAACCAGATTCAGCACCATACCAAGGCTTATGAAGCCTATGCTGCTACGGTTCGTGAAGTCCTGTCCAGCATGGTCAAATCTCACAGTACGACGGACGCTGACAGTAAGGATCAGTTTACGTCGCTGTTTGACAAACGACCAGTACAACAGACTGGCATCTTAGTTATTACATCTGACCGGGGTTTGGTAGGAAGCTATAACAGCAACGTTATCAAAGAAACCCTGGAAACGATGAAAAAACATCATTTGAATAAGGGCAACACGGTTTTCCTGACGATTGGGCGAACCGGGACCGAGTTCTTTAAGAAACGCGGGATGAATGTTGTCTATGAATATACTGGTGTTAGTGACGTGCCAACGTACAAGGAAGTGCGTGGGATCGTTAAGACCACGGTTCAAATGTACAATGATGGAGTGTTTGATGAGCTTTTCCTGTCATATAACCACTACGTCAACCGAATCACGTCACACGTTCGAGTTCAAAAAATGATGCCGGTATCAGAAGATTCCATGACCGACGATCAGCCGACCGTAAGCAGCGAATCAACTGATAAGACCCGGATTTCACCTGAATTCGAGTTCGAACCTTCCGCTAACGATATCGTTTCGGTAATCGTTTCACAATATGCGGAAAGTTTAGTTTATGGAGCGATTTTGGATGCCAAGACATCCGAACACTCCTCAAGTGCCAATGCAATGAGCTCTGCTTCCGACAATGCCGATGAAATCATTTCGGATTTGGAGCTTCAATACAACCGGGCACGGCAGGCTGCCATTACCACGGAAATTACCGAAATTACCGGTGGTATGACGGCCCAAGAATAATCATTCTAGTAAGTAGGAGGAAACAGCATGAGTGCTACTGGTAAAGTTGTACAGGTTATCGGTCCAGTTGTCGATGTTGAATTCCCCTTGGACGACAAGCTGCCAGAAATCAATGACGCGCTGAAGATCGACAAAGGCGATGGCACGACGCTGACTACTGAAGTTTCCCTGGAATTGGGTGACGGTGTGGTACGGACGGTTGCCATGGACGGTACTGATGGTCTGCAACGTGGCATGAAAGTCGAAAACACGGGCGCTTCAATCAGCGTTCCAGTTGGTGACGATACTCTGGGTCGTGTCTTCAATGTCCTGGGTGAACCAATCGACAATGGTCCAGAATTCGGCCCAGATGCCAAGCGGATGCCAATTCACCGTGAAGCACCTAAGTATGAAGATTTGAACAACACTACGGAAATTTTGGAAACGGGGATCAAGGTTATTGACCTGCTGGCTCCATACGTTCGTGGTGGTAAGATTGGTCTTTTCGGCGGTGCCGGTGTCGGCAAGACCGTCTTGATTCAAGAACTGATTCACAACATTGCCCAAGGCCACAACGGTATTTCTGTATTTACCGGTGTTGGTGAACGGACCCGTGAAGGTAACGACATGTACTTCGAAATGAAGGCTTCTGGGGTTCTGAACAAGACGGCCATGGTTTATGGTCAAATGAACGAGCCACCTGGTGCCCGGATGCGGGTTGCCTTGACTGGTTTGACGATTGCGGAATACTTCCGTGACGTTAAGGGTCAAGACGTGCTGCTGTTTATCGACAACATCTTCCGGTTTACCCAAGCCGGTTCAGAAGTTTCAGCCCTGCTGGGTCGGATTCCATCAGCCGTTGGTTACCAACCTACGCTGGCTACTGAAATGGGTCAGCTGCAGGAACGGATCACCTCGACGAAAAAGGGTTCCATCACGTCGATTCAAGCCGTTTACGTTCCTGCCGATGACTATACCGACCCTGCTCCAGCAACGACTTTTGCCCACTTGGATGCCACGACCAACCTGGAACGTCGGCTGACTCAAATGGGTATCTACCCAGCCGTTGACCCACTGGCTTCAACGTCAACTGCCTTGACGCCAGAAGTCGTTGGTAAGGAACACTATGAGGTTGCTACGCGGGTACAACACGTTCTGCAACGTTACCGTGAATTGCAAGACATCATTGCCATCCTGGGTATGGATGAGCTTTCTGATGAAGAAAAGACGATTGTTGCTCGGGCACGGCGGATTCAATTCTTCTTGTCACAGAGTTTCAACGTTGCTTCACAATTTACGGGGATGCCAGGTCGTTACGTTCCATTGAAGGACACGATTAAAGGCTTCAAGGAAATCCTGGATGGTAAGTACGATGACTTGCCAGAGGATGCCTTCCGTTTGGTCGGACCAATCGAGGATGTCGTTGAAAAAGCTAAGCAGATGAAAGCTGATGCCGAAAAAGCTGAAAACTAGGAGGGATGATCATGGCTGATAGTACTTTTAAGGTCACCATTATCACTCCTGATGGCACCGTCTATGAGAACAAAGACGCTACGATGCTAGTTATGGATACGCGTGGTGGTCAAATGGGGATCATGGCGAACCACGTGCCCCTGGTTGCAGCGTTGCAGATCAGTGCCTTGCGCGTCAAGCACAACTCCGCTAAAGACGATGTGATCGCCGTTAACGGTGGTTTCATGGAATTCAACGAAAATACCGCAATGGTGGTTGCCGACAGTGCTGAGCTGCCAACGACCATTGATGTTGCCCGGGCTGAAAAGGCCAAGGAACGCTCTGAAAAATGGGTTGAAGAAGCTAAGCAAAAGCACAGCAAGAATGAGCTTGCGCGTGCCGAAGTTCACTTGCGTCGGGCTATTAACCGACTCAACGTTTCTCAGATGCGTTAATTCGTTTGAAAAAACGTCATGCCAATTATTGGCATGGCGTTTTTTTTAAATTCTTTGTAAACATTGATCTTCAATTAGAAGGCTTGGTGCAGAGTATGGTAAGATGATAAATGATTGCTTACTGGGAGGATGTTTAATGGAACTGACAGGGCTGCAGGCTTTGATTACGATCGTGATTCAACTTGGTTTTATTTGGATTGCCTTTTATGCTCTGCAAGGGCTGCATATGGAACGCTGGTTTCGGCGCCCACCCAAGACACTGCCTTTGCTGACAGTGATGTTGGCGACTGCACTGGGCTATTTGAATGCCAGTTTTTTATTAACGGTGCTAAAGGCAATTCATAATCTGATTTATCTGGCACGGTAAATCAATGCTGGAGGAAAATCGAATGAAAAAGATTCTGATTCAAGGAGGACAGCGTCTGCAAGGAAACGCAGCGGTTGCTGGCTCGACTGAGTTGGCACTTTCAATGCAGGCGGCAGCTCTTTTGGCTTCAACCGGCGAATTTAAGCTGACTAATGTAGCGGATACGGCAATGGTTGATTCGATGAGCGAATGTCTGCAAAAGATTGGCTTAGGCATTGGTGCCGTCAAGCCAATGCATCAACTGAATGTTCAAGCTCAAGCTGAATTAACGTTTGATGACCTAACGACGATTGATTCCTCAACATCAGCTGCTTTGATGGTTGGACCGCTATTGGCACGAACTGGCAGCATTAAGCTGAATAAGGATCAGTTATCGGATGAGCTGCTTGATGGCCTAAGTCGCTTAGGTGCAACCGTATCAAGTGATGATCAGACTTTAAAGGTTAGTGTTGATCAGCTAGCGGGCAGCCACTTGATGATCCACTCGGCTGATTGTCTAATTACACAGAGCTTGATTTTAGCAGCAGTATTGGCGAATGGCATTACCGTGATTGAAAATGCTGCCTGTGATTTTGAAGTTATCGCCCTGGCCAATCTCTTAAACAAGATGGGTGCGCGTGTTCATGGCGCGGGGACTAAGACCATCCGCATCCAGGGGGTAACCTTTGTGCATGGCTGTGACTTTGAGATTTCTGGCGACCATTTGGAGGCCACGGCATTGATGCTGGCGACGGCGATTACTAATGGTGACGTTATCGTAGAAAATATTCATGCGCAGGCCGTTCAAGGTGCAATTGATCAGCTTGAACGAATGGGCTGCACGGTGATCGTACAGCAAAATGGGATCCGCGTCTTGGGAACTGCCGTTTTGCTGCCCAGTGATCCGGTAGCGCTTTTTCCTAAAACGATGAGGCCCGAATTAGCAGTACTGCAGCTATTAGCCAATGGCAACAGCGTAAGTGCCAAGATAGATTCCAAACTGCTTGATCAGTTTCAAAAGATGCAGGCTGACGTACAGGTACAAAACGATGGACTGGTTTTAAAAGGTCCTTGTCGGCTGACCGGAACCAGCGTTAAGGCTACCGATGCTGTCAGTGCCTTGACGTTGACCTTGGCAGGGCTGGCAGCACGAGGAATGACGATCGTTGAAAATGGCGCTTATCTTGGGATTGAGTACGAGGACTTGCCAAGCAAGCTGCAAAGTCTGGGGGCCAGTCTGCAGCTAAAAGACATTGATTGATCTTAAGTATCGCAATAAAAATTTAAGTATGGTAGATTCTTATCAATTCAGCGGTTAAAAGCTGGTTGTGGTATAATATCGTTCGAATTGAGTAAAAATCGGAAGGAGAAAAACATGGCTAAGGATATCGGAATTGACCTTGGAACAGCCAATGTTCTGATTTACGTACAAGGAAAGGGTATCGTATTAAACGAACCATCCGTAGTGGCAATTGATACTCGTACTAACAAGGTGCTGGCAGTCGGCTCAGAGGCCTATCGAATGGTTGGTCGGACGCCAAGCAACATTCGCGCGATTCGGCCACTGAAAAATGGGGTAATTTCCGACTTTGATATGACCCAGGAAATGCTTTCCTACTTTATCAGCAAGCTTAGTGTCAAGGGCTTCATGTCAAAACCTGATATTATGATCTGTGCGCCAACCAACATTACCGAAATTGAGCGCAAAGCCATTATTCAAGCTGCCGAACAATCCGGCGGCGGCAAGGTCTACTTGGAATATGAGCCTAAGGTAGCTGCAATCGGTGCTGGATTGGACATCTTCAAGCCACGCGGCAATATGGTAATTGACATGGGTGGCGGTACCAGCGACATCGCCGTCCTTTCATTGGGCGATATCGTAGCCAGTGAATCAGTCCGCTTGGCTGGTGACCAGCTGAACAGCGATATTGCTGAATATATCAAGGATCACCATGGCCTGATCATTGGTGAGCATACCGCTGAGCGCATCAAGATCAAGCTTGGGACGGCTCAAAAGATGGCTGAGCCTCAGACTATGGAAGTACGTGGTCGTGACGTTGCCAGTGGCATGCCAAAGCAGATCGAAACCAATGAGAATGAAATTGCGGATGCTCTGCACGACACGCTGGAACAGATTGTACGGGCTTCGGTTACCGTTTTGGAAACCATACCACCAGAGCTGGCCAGCGATATTATCGATCGCGGTATCATGCTGACGGGTGGGACCGCAATGCTGCATGGTCTCGATAAGCTGTTTAGTGATCGATTGAAGGTCCCGGTAGTCGTTTCTCAAGATCCGCTGGATAACGTTGCCAAGGGCGCCGGCGAACTGCTGGAACGTATGCAGGCTGATGGCGGTAAAAGTCGCAAGTAGAAGCAATGTTTAGGAAAATGGTGATCATGCTGATCAAGGGTTATCAGCGCGGCATTTCAGCACGTCGTCCCTATCGTGTGTGTCGCTATGAGCCAACCTGCTCGCAGTATATGCTGGAAGCCGTTCAGCGATTTGGCCTAAAAGGAATCATTATGGGCAGTGCCAGGATTCTGCGCTGTCATCCTTGGGCCAGGGGCGGTTTTGATCCAGTGCCGGATCACTTTACAATCCGACGAACACATCATAGACAAGGGTGAAAACGTGTCAAAAAAAGAAAAGACGGTTGCTGTTAGCGTCAAAGATATTGAACGCAATGGCCAGCCGGTAGAACAGATTTTTGTTGGAAAGCGACTGATCGGTGAGGTCGTGGCTGATAAGGAGCGTTTTAAAGCAATCCTTTTGAAAGGGGAGCAGGCATTTTACGTTCGCTCTCAAGAAGAGGGACTCGAAACGATTCTGCAGCAGTATCATCTTCACCAAGGTTGATTGGTGGATAAAAGGGGGTTGGGGGACATCCCGAACCCTTTTTAGTTTTAATTAAGGAGAAATTTTAATGCAACGTTCGCAAAATGATAATGAATCGCGGATTGACTGGGGCATTATCTTCTGTGTGCTTTTGCTGGCTTTGATTGGTTTGGCTTCAATCTATGTTGCTGCCGTTAACGATACGACGCCAACCAGTGTTGCACGCCAGGTAGTATCGCAGCTGGTTTGGTACATCATCGGGACGATTCTGATCATTGTTATCATGCAGTTTGATGCCGAACAGCTCTGGAAGATCGCCCCAATCGTCTATTGGCTGGGTGTCTTCTTGATGTTTGCCATTCTGGTGTTCTACAGTCGATCATACTATGCCAGTACTGGTGCCAAAAGCTGGTTTGCAATTGGTCCATTCACCTTCCAGCCTTCCGAGGTTATGAAACCAGCCTACATTCTGATGATGGGGCGCGTAATTACCACGCACAACAGTCAGTACAGCACACATACCGTGGAATCGGACTGGCGCTTGATCGGGAAGATGCTTTTGTGGCTGATGCCGATCATGATCTCTTTGCACTTCCAAAACGACTTTGGGACGTCGCTGGTTTTCTTTGCCATCTTCTGCGGCATGTTGCTGGTTGGTGGCGTAACCTGGCGCATCATCGCTCCGGTAGCGACGGTATTAATCGTGATTGGTGGTTCAGCTTTGGCAATGGTTACCAGTACGACCGGTCGCCGGATCTTGGAACATATCGGCTTTCAATCGTATCAGTTTGACCGTGTCGACACTTGGCTGAATCCTCAAGCTGATACGACCAATCAAGGCTACCAGCTTTGGCAAAGTATCAAAGCGGTCGGTAGTGGTGGCATTACCGGGACTGGCTTTAACCATACGCACGTTTATGTGCCGGTGCGTGAATCGGACATGATCTTTTCGGTGATTGGTGAGAACTTTGGCTTTATCGGTGGCGTTTTATTGATCCTGCTGTACCTATTGTTGATCTATCTGATGATTCGGGTGACGTTTGATACTCGAAATGAGTTTTATGCCTACATTTCAACCGGCGTAATTATGATGATTCTTTTTCACGTCTTTGAAAATATCGGGATGAATATTGGTCTTTTGCCATTGACCGGGATTCCGTTGCCATTTATCAGTGCTGGGGGTTCGTCTTTGATCGGAAATCTGATCGGGGTCGGTATGGTCATGTCAATGCGGTATCATCATCATTCCTACATGTTCAGCAACAATCAAGAATTTCACTAGAGGTGATATAAAATGGAGCAGCCATGGTGGATTGATCATCAGGCTCGTGACCTGGCCGCGATTGGTTTGACTGAGTCGGCATTGCAGGAACTAGGACGGCTGCTGTTTGTCGATCTTGCACTGGTTGGTACGCAGCTTAAGACCAATGACAGTTTGGCAACGATTGAAGGACAGCAGATGATTACCGATTTAAAAAGTCCAATTGATGGTGTGATCGTGGCGGTCAATCCAGCCTTAAAGGGATGGGTGGCTGCTGATGTCGATAATGGACAATGGCTGATTAAGGTACAGCCATTTAGCTGAATGAATTTCTCTGACTACTGAGATCGGCAATATTAAGCCAGTCTCAGTTTTTTTATGAAATTTATGAAAAAGTGTTGACGGAAATTAAAATTGCATTATAATAACTGCATAATCAATTAATCGAACGAACAAATCTAAACATACAGAAAAGCAGAGTAGATTGTGGCGCGTGCTCAGAGAGTTTCCGGTTGGTGCGAGGAAATTCGTTAAGCAGTCGAAGATGGGCTTGGAATGGTACTGGCGATATTTAGCCGGTAACGGGGTTGCAGCCGTTATCAATGCAAGGTGATTTTTTCAAGTCACCTACCGAGGTCTGGTTTGTGAGAATCAGACAAAAAAAGGTGGTACCGCGAAACACTCGTCCTTTTTCTTAGGACGAGTGTTTTTTGTTTGTTTCGATTGATGATAATCAGACAATTGGCTGCTGGCGGGCTGTTGTTTAGTAAAAAGCTATTATTCAAAGGGATTATTCAACTGAGATTGAGAGGAGACATCATTATGAATAAACGTAAGAAGAAAACACTGATTTGGGTTGTTGTAGCACTGGTTGTCGTTATTGCTGGGATTTTTAGCTTCGGCAACTTTGGCAAGCAAAAAGAACAAACCGTAACGGTCGGGGTCGTTTCCCCATCCAAGCAGGATGAAGCTGTTTGGAATCAGGTTAAGAAGACGGCGAAGAGCAAGTACAACGTTGACATTAAGTTGAAGACGTTTACCGACTACAACCAGCCAAACAAGGCTCTGCAAAGTGGCAGCATTGATCTGAACGCATTCCAGCACAAGGCATTCTTGAATGCTTGGAACAAGGCCAACCATGGTACGCTGGTTTCCATCGGTAAGACGTTTATCACGCCAATTCACCTGTACTCCAACAACTACAAGAGCGTTAAGAGTCTGCCAGATGGCGCAACGATTGCTATTCCAAACGATGCATCCAACGAAAGCCGGGCACTGTACGTTCTGCAAAGTGCTGGCTTGATTACCTTGAAGAAGAACACTAGTGCATTGGCAACGATCAGCTCAATTGCCAAGAACCCAAAAAACCTGAAGATTAAAGAAGTTGCTGCTGACCAAGCTGCCCGGACTTTGGGCAGTGTCGATGCTGCAGTGGTTAACACCAACTACGCCGTGGCTGCCAAGATCTCAACCAAGAAGTCCATCTTTACTGAACCAGTTGACAAGAACTCTGAACAATGGATCAACTTGATTGCCGCTCAAAAGAAGGATCGCAACAAGGAAGCCTACAAGGATGTCGTTAAGGCATACCAAACTGAAAAGGTTAAGAAGGTTATTAACGAACAATACAAGGGCATGGAAAAGCCAGCTTGGGACATTAAGCTGAAGTAATTCCGACTAGACAGAAGGAGAAGAGATATATGGGGACAAACATTATTGATTTGGAACACATCGACGTTACGTTCCAGACTGGCAAAAACGAAACTGTTCAAGCCGTTAAGGATGTCACCCTGCAAGTCGAAAAAGGCGACATCTATGGGGTAGTTGGCTACTCTGGTGCCGGTAAGTCTACGCTGGTTCGTACGATCAACCTGCTGCAAAAGCCAACTGCAGGTAAGATTACGGTTGAAGGTGAGGTACTGTTTGCCGATCACAAGCAGCAGATCAGCAATGCCAAACTGCAGGAAAAGCGACGCAATATCGGTATGATCTTTCAGCACTTTAATCTGCTGAACGAAACGACGGTGCTCGACAACGTCATGTTTGCCCTCAAGCACAGTAAACTCAGTGATGACGAGGTCGAACAAAAGTCACTCAAGCTCTTGGATCTGGTCGGCTTAAAGGACAAGGCTGATGCTTATCCAGTTCAGCTGTCCGGCGGTGAGCAGCAGCGGGTTGCGATTGCCCGTGCACTGGCCAACGACCCTGAGATTTTGATTTCAGATGAAGCAACGTCGGCATTGGATCCACGCAATACCAATCAAATTCTGGATCTGCTCAAGGACCTGAATGAAAAGCTGGGCTTGACGATTATTTTGATCACGCACGAAATGGATGCCGTTAAGCGTGTTGCCAACAAGATTGCAGTAATGCAGCATGGGGTTATCATCGAAAAAGGCGAGTTGCGCAAGATTTTCCTGCAGCCACAGCAGGAACTGACGCGCCAATTCGTTGGTGGTTCACTGGCTGCCATGGATACGCTGCGCTCAATGGATCTGGGAACGCTAAAAGATGATGAAGAGCTCTATCAACTGGTCTACAGCGGCAATTCAGTCGTTGAGCCACTGATTATCGGACTCTATAAGCAGACCGGCGTTGAGGCCAGCATGATTTACGGTAACGTTGAGGTATTAGGCAACGTGCCGATCGGAATGCTGTTTGTCATCGTTAAAGGTACACCTGAGCAACGCGATGCTGCTGTAAAGTTCTTTAAGGATCAAGACGTTGAAGTAACCAAGATTGATGATCGGGGGATTTGGCATGACTGAGTTTTTTGCAAAATATTTTCCTAATGTCGTCCAACTAGGCTGGAGCGGTGACAGTGGCTGGGGCACCTCAATTGGTCAGACACTGTACATGACTTTTTGGCCAGCTGTCTTTGGTGGCATTCTTGGTATGCTGTTCGGGGTAATTTTGGTTGTCACCAAGCCTGGTGGCATTATGGAAAATCGGACGCTGTTTAGTATTTCCGACAAGATCGTCTCACTGTTTCGGGCCATTCCGTTCATCATCCTGCTGGCCTTCATTGCACCAGTAACGCAATTGATCGTTGGGACGCAGATTGGGACGACGGCAGCTTTGGTACCATTGTCGTTAGGATTTTTCCCATTCTATGCGCGTCAGGTACAAGTTGCCTTAGAAAGCGTAAACTACGGTAAGATCGAAGCAGCTCAGGCAATCGGTGCTACCAACAGCGACATCATCTTTGACGTTTACTTGCGTGAAGCACGCTCTGAGCTGGTGCGGGTAACGACGGTTTCTCTGATCAGTCTGGTTGGCCTGACTGCAATGGCTGGTGCAGTTGGTGCCGGTGGGCTTGGTAACACGGCTATTGCCTACGGGTACGATCGTTTCTGCAATGACATTACGATCGTAGCCACGCTGCTGGTCTTGGTACTGGTTATCATTATTCAGTTGGTTGGTGACGTTTTGGCAAAGGCCGTTAACCACCAAAACCGCTAATCTGTTTAAATTATGGAAACGGCTTTTTCGGGCCGTTTCTTTTTTTAGAAATTCTGGAGGGCATTAAAATGGATAAGGAGAAACAGGCAAAAATATTAAAAGATCTGATTCAAATCAATTCGGTCAATGGCAATGAGATTGATGTTGCAGCATACTTAGCCAAACTTTTTGAACAATACGGCTTTAAGACTGAAATTGATGCGTTTGGCGATCGGCGGGCCAATCTGATCGTTGAGTTTGGGTCTGACAGCTCAAAACGGGTATTGGGCGTTACCGGCCACATGGATACCGTTGCAATCGGTAATCGCAATAATTGGCATCATGATCCGTTTGGGGCCGAAACGCAAGGGGATCGATTATATGGCCGTGGGGCTGCTGATATGAAAAGCGGTTTGGCAGCGCAGGTTATTGCCTTGATCGAGCTAAAGGAAAGTGGCTGGCAGCCTGATGGTAAGATTCGCTTTATTGCTACCGCTGGTGAAGAATATGGGACGCCGGGTGCCAATCGTCTGGAAGAAAGAGGTATTGCAAAAGATCTGGATGCTTTGATCGTTGGTGAGCCAACGGGCGGCAACATCGTTTATGCCACGTCGGGAAGCTACAACTATCAGGTTATCTGTAAAGGACGCTCAGCTCACAGCTCCATGCCAGAACGTGGCGTCAATGCCGTTAGTGGTCTGGCTCGGTTTATTGAACTGGAGGATCGGCTTTTTGACAATGTCCCACTTGATCAGTATCTGGGCAGTGTTAAGCATTCAATCACGATTCTAAAGGCGGGCGATCAAGTCAATACGATTCCAGATCATGCTGAATTGCGCGGCAACATTCGACCTACGCGGGCCTTTGATAATCAAAAGGTTACGCAGCGCCTCAATCAGGCCATCGACTATCTGAATCAGACCACGGACTATCAGTTGTCGCTTAACATTTTAAATGACTGGTGGCCAATTGCGACCGATCCACAAAATGAGTTGGTGAAACTGGCATTGACAGCATCGAAAAACAGCTATCAAAAAGATCCAGAGCTAACGATTATCAATGGGGCTACCGATGCCAGCGTATTTGTCAAGCATCGTCCGGAGCTGCCGGTTATCGTATTAGGTGCCGATGAGTGGTCGCGGGCCCATCAGGTTGATGAGTATACGACCTGGTCGAGCTATTTTGCCACAATCAGTGCCTATCAGACGATCATGCGCGACTTTTTTGCATAGTACTTAACTCAACCTCTTAACTACGTATAATAATACCTCAGCGCAGTAGCTGGCTGGCGGTTCAGACTCCGTAAATCGGTCTCAGGCTGATTTGCGGAGCTTTTTCTCACTCTCTTTTAATGTGATAAAATTAAATGACTAGTAAAAGGGGGATGTCTATGGCCAAATCAATTGCCAGCTTGGGAAGCCAGCTGGCGAAACTGCATCAGCGCGTTGATAATGCAGAAATCTTTCAGTCACTGTACCATCGCGTTGGTGAGCTTACAGAGCAGGTTCCCATTCAAAAAAAAGACCAGCTATGCACCACCAGCTGATGATCGGATATTTATCAGACAAGCATTACCGGTAATCGAAGCTCAAATCAAAGCCCAGCACCCGCTTGACCAGGATCAGATGCAGTCTTTGATTTATCATTTGGCTTCTGTCAGTCGCTCGGCAAGAGAACGGTCACGCCAGGCGATTAATGATCTGTTGGCTGACCAGCTGATCGACCCAACTGAGACCGCCGGCTGGACTGATTACCTGCTGCAAGATGAGATTTTGTATGCGCATGTTTTGGAACCTAAGAATCAGGCTGTGTTCTTGCGCTCTTCAGCAGTCAGCATGCTGCGCTCCTTATTAATGGCCGATCGTTATGGATACTTTTTTCTGACTGATGAAGATCTGCGAAAGATTATTGATAAGATTGCTTTGCTGGTTCTTTTAGAAAAAGACACGCGTGGTTTTGTCGGCAGACAGGGCTGGGCGCATATGTTTTATGAGCTGCCCAGCCTTTTTAATGAGTTGACTGAGCGCAATGAGCTTTTAAGAGGCGATCACATTTTTATGATGACGGTTTTATTGGAACGTTATCGGCGTTTGAAGACGCCTTTGGAAATGGGAGAGCAAAATGAGGTGGCCGATTATTTAGCACGACTGATGAAGCGTCATCGGCTGTATCAGGATTATTTTTTGATGGAGCTCAGAGACTGGCGACAATGGCTGGATCAACAGGAAAACGTTGTCAATGAAGGCGATTGGCACCTGTTCTTCAACTATCAGCGCTTGATGAACGCACTTTTGATTACCAAGGATCTGCCACTTAAGGTTGCTTCAGAGATTTATAAAAAGGAAATCTAGTTGTCAACGGTTACAGATAGTGTTATACTGTAGTTTCTAATAAAAACGGTTTAAGTACATTTAAAAATTAGATAGGTGGTATTTACATGACGAACAAAAAGCTGCACGTAGCATTGCTGTTCGGGGGCAATTCTTCGGAACATGATGTCTCTAAGCGGAGCGCTCACAATGTATTTGACGCGATGGACAAGAACAAATATGACGTCAGCCTGTTTATGTTCACTAAAGATGGCATTCTGCTGAACAATGAATACTCTCAGCGGATCTTTGATGGCGAGCCGGAAGACGCCGTTGTCAAGGAAGCCTATGCCAACATGGATCTGGATGCACCATTAGCACCAATCCAAGCCTTGAGTACGGTTGATCAGATTGATTTCTTCATTCCGGTCATTCACGGTAATCTTGGTGAAGACGGTACGGTGCAGGGATTATTCCGTCTGCTCAAGAAGCCTTACATCGGTTCAGGCATCGCAGCCAGTGCAATGTCATTTGATAAGGATCTTACCAAGAAGATCATCACCCAAGCCGGTATTCGCAACACGCCATACATCCTGTTGACGCCGGAAAATCGTGATCAATACGACTGGCATGCCATTCAAGAAGAGCTGGGCAATCTGGTATTCGTTAAGCCGGCCAAGCAAGGCTCTTCAGTCGGCATTCACAAGGTCGAAAACGAAGCTGAGCTTAAGGCAGCCTTAGATGACGCCTTCAAGTACGACTTCAAGGTTTTAGTTGAGCAAGGAATTGACCATCCTCGTGAAATTGAAATCTCGATTCTGGGTAATGAGCATCCAATCGCATCCAAGCTTGGTGGGATTCGGGTTCCAAGCGATGATCCATTCTATGACTATGAAAACAAGTTCGTCGATGCCAGCGGAGTTGTCTTTGATCTGCCAGTAATCTTGCCAGATGACCTGACCCAAGAAATTACGGACATGGCATTGAAAGCTTACAAAGCACTTGGTATGAAGGGACTTTGCCGCATCGACTTCCTGGTTGATAAGAATAACGTGCCATATCTTAGCGAGCCGAATACTCTGCCTGGCTTTACCAACATCAGCCTTTATCCGCAGATGTGGGAGGTTTCTGGCATTAAGTACTCAGATTTGATCGACCGGTTGATCAAGTTGGGGCTTGAAGAATTCGAGCATCAAGAACAAATCAAGTATGACTTCCAATCACTGGGTGAAGAAAAAGTCGGTAAAAAAGAATATCACTAAAATGATGAAAAAGGTGCCTGCTTGGGCATCTTTTTTATTTGCAAAACAAAGGCAACCGTCTAATTATTGATAAATTTATGATAGAATAATAATATACATATTTTATTGGTTTATCGGTTTTACTATACATATTAAGAAGGAATATGAATGAAGCTTCGAGGTGATATCTTTAAACAGATTCGCCGCAAACGGGGGCTGTCGCAGACGGCATTGGCGGAAGGAATCTGTACGCAGGCCACGATCAGCCTGATGGAAAAGCAGAATCGAATTCCGAAGATGAATATTCTGACCGCGCTTTGTTCGCGGCTGGATATTACTACGGATGAGATTATTGAAAATGATGATGTTTCGATGACCGCAATTTTCGATCAGATTGGGCAGCTGCTGGCCGAAAGACAATTTGAGGCAGCTCAAGATGCCATGCAAAAAATCAAGGTCAAAAATCTGCAAAATGAGTTTGATAAGCAGCGCTATTATTATCTGTTGGGGATGCTGCAGGTTCAAAAGCATCAGTTTGATGAGGCAATCTTTAATTTTGAGCTGGTATTGACCCAGTTTTCAACGACCAGCGCCAACATCTATCTGGCCATGACTACGATTGGCATGGCAATGGCCTATGAAAAGATTGGCAGCCAAAGTCGCGCGCTGCGCCTGGTTGAACGGGCAATGCGATTGATTGATGAGAAAAAACTGACGGGCGGCCAAATGCAGTGGATCGTCGTCTATGAATATATTGCGGGACTCTATCTGACACTTGGTCAACCGCGAGTCGCCTTGAATGCAGCTCAGCGTGGCATCGATATCTGTCGTCAAATGCGGTCGATGTTTTTGCTTGATCGTTATTATCTATATGCAGGCAAGGCACAATTGGCATTGGCTAACCAGGCAGTTGCCAAGCAGGATCTTGAAATTGCCCATAGTCTGGCCCTGGTTAATCAACATCCAGAATTGGTCAAGGAGTCGGTAAAGGCTCTGGCAACAGCATGATTTATACATACAAAAAGCGATGGCCAAAATATGGCCATCGCTTTTTAGCATACTTATTAATGCATTAGTGCTTTTTTTGAACTGGAATTGGCTGATTGTCCAGGTCGGTACGTACGACCAGAACATCACAGATTGCAGTCCGAGTAACAAATTCAGTAACCGAACCAATTAGAATCCGTTCAACGGCATTTAAACCAGTGGCACCGATCATAATTAGATCAGCATGCATTTCTTTTGGCACTTCGCGGGCAATGATCGTCTTAGGCGCGCCATATTCAATCGTGTAGCTGACATTGGCAACGCCTTGTTTTTTAGCGTAGTCAACGTATTGATCCAGCGTCTTCTTGGCAGTTGCGGTTACTTGTTCAACCATTGAGCTGTCGAAACTGGAGATATTTTGGAAAGCACGAGTGTCAACAACGTGCAGCAAGCGCAATTCCGTGTCAGCGCCATTCCGTTTAGCAACAGCAACAGCTTTCTTAAAAGCCAGTTCAGCTTCCTTTGATCCATCTACAGGAACCAAAATGTGTTGGTATTGTTGAGTCATATCAAGTACCCCCTTAATGCTTAAGCTTCTTTGTTTATTTATATTTTACAACATTGTAAAGGCTTTCGCAAAAAATGTTTAAAAGTTTAGTGTTTCTTGAACACTAATGAGCTGGTTGCCAGTGCCATTACCATGTCGGTCAGACAGCCAATTACCAGTACTGTAGCTACCAGACCGATATGATTCGGGAAAAATGCAGCAATCAAGCAGACAATGCCCCAGATCAGCATTACCCAGCCCCAGATGTTGCAGTGGCGAATACTGCGCTCAGTTGGGGCCTGACCAAAGATACCGGTATTGCGATGACTTAAAAGATACCAGCCCTCAATCAGCATGATGGCGGCAAAAAAGATCATTAATACAGTAATCAAAAAAATCAAAACTCCTTTCTCTGTCAAAATACCATAAAAGCGGGACTGAAACCAGTAATGATTTCAATCCCGCTTTTTACGATATGTATCGGCTCCGTTCATGCCGTTAATTGTCTTTCAGTGTTGACCTGTGGATAAGACAGGTGGGCCATGGCCGACAAAGTTTCAACTACCAAGTGAAAAGGCATGTCGTCCCAGTGTCGAGGCACTAGTCCCAAAGTAACGAAACTGTAAGGCAAGACTGCGAATTAGACAACACGCACACTACAGAACCTCTATTAGTATGTTAGCATTTTTTTTAAATAAATGCAATCGTTTTCAACTTCTTGGTCGTCGTTGTGCTTTTAACAGCCGTAGATACTGACTTCCCATAGCTTTTTCAAATTCACCGTTTGGTTTGGGACGGTAGTACTCATCGTTTTTAATTTGATCGGGCAGGTACTGTTGACGAACCCAGTCCTGTGGAAAATTATGTGGATACTGATAGTCAACGCCATGACCAAGTTCTTTGGCGCCCTTATAATGGGCATCTTTGAGCCAGGCAGGGATGTCACCAAAATTGCCCTGATTGATGCGTTTCAGTGCGGCATCAATTGCCAAAATGCCGGAATTTGATTTGGGCGACAAGGCGAGCTCGACTACGGCATCGGCTAGTGGAATGCGTGCTTCAGGCAGGCCGATTTTTTCAGCTGCTTGGATTGCGGTAACTGCTCGCTGAACCGCTGGCGGATTTGCCAGACCAATATCTTCATAGGCAATTACGGTCAATCGTCGTGCAATGCTGGGTAAGTCGCCAGCAGCAATCAAACGTGCCAGGTAGTGTAGAGAGGCATCAACGTCACTGCCGCGAATTGACTTTTGAAAGGCCGAGATGACGTTATAGTGAGCATCGCCATCTTTATCAGCAGTTAAGGCTTTTTTCTGTACGCATTCCTCAATGATTGGAAGCGTCAAATGAATCGTACCGTCATCGTTGGGGTCGGTCGATCTGGCAGCCAGTTCCAAAGCGTTTAATGCACTGCGCAGATCGCCATTGACAGCCTGAATCAATTGATCGCGAGCATCGTCGTCCAATTTTAATGATAATTTTCCCAGACCACGTTCGGAATCGATCAAAGCACGATCGATGGCTTGGCTGATGTCTGTTTTGGTCAATGGATAGACCGGAAAGATTTGGGTTCGGCTGCGAATGGCCGGATTGATCGCGAGATATGGATTCTCGGTTGTTGCGCCAATCAAAACGATATGCCCATTTTCGAGGTGAGGAAGCAAAAAATCCTGCTTGGTCTTATCGAGTCGATGGATTTCATCAAGCAATAGGATTACGGTGCCGCTCATCTTGGCTTCTTCGGCTACGATCTGCAAATCTTTTTTAGAATCGGTAGCGGCGTTTAGCATGCGAAATGCATACTTGGTTGAGCCGGCAATGGCACTGGCGATGCTGGTCTTACCCGTGCCAGGCGGGCCATAGAGAATCATCGAGCTGAGCATTTTGGCCTTGACCATGCGATTGATGATCTTGCCAGGACCAACCAAATGCTGCTGACCAACGACTTCGTCTAAATTGCGTGGTCGCATGCGATAGGCTAATGGCTGCAATCAAAAGGCCTCCTTTTATTTAGAATGAAACAATCGTTGCCAAAAACTCAGCTTGGCGGGCTCTTTAATTGGAGCAGCCGGGGTCTTCAGATCGGCATAGCGCTTTTCTACGTCAACTGGTGATTGATGAACTGCCGTTTTAGCCGCCACCACAACGGCCATTTTTTCAGGGGCCGTTGAGAATTCGGGATCGGTTTTTAAAGTGAAGCTGGCGTGTTCTTGAACGGCTGCACGCATGTAAGGTCGTAATTCCTCATCAGAAAGGTTGCCATTTAAAAAGACCAGGTTGCCAATTCCTTTTTTAAGTTCTTGTTTCAATGCATCAGACCAGTCACGCTCTTTTAGCTGCGCCACGCTGATCGTCAAGCAGACCCGTTCACGAAAGGTTCCTAGATAGCGGCGCTGTTCATCAGGGTTGATTTTTGGCGTACCATAGACCGCATTTTGCAGTCGCTGGTCAACCGCGCTTTTTTCTTCATTCGCCATGTCTGATCCTCCTTGAGTGTTTCCTATTATTGTATCATTGATTGCGCTGGGCCAATAAGAAAACGCCACTGCAGCAGGCAGTGACGTTGATCAGACTATTTAACGATTTCGCAGAATTCAATGGTTTCAGCATTTGGCCCTTCAATGTTGAAGAACTTGATGCCATGCTGCCAGAAGTCAAGGTGCTGGACCTCATCTTCTTTCATCGTAAAGCCGGCTTCCTTAGCCGCCTTGTAGGCTGCATCGGCATCAGAGGTATTCAGTGAGATATGATTGATAGCCCCAGTCTTACGAACGGCACCATCACCAGTCCAGATTTCCAACGTCAGATGAGCGTATTGCATGAAGACGACTTCATTGCCCTGGTCGTCGGTGTCAAAGTTTCCCAACATCTTAAAGCCGAGTTTTTCCCAGAAGGCAACCGTTTTTGACAGGTCGTCGGTTGGAATGCCAATGTGCTGCAGGTCGTCGAAGTAGCCAGCTAAACTTTTGTTGAATGCCATGATTTGCTCCTTTAATAAAACATAATTTGTAAAAGTGAAGAATCTAAACATCTAAAGCTTGATGCTTGAGCTTGGGGAAAATAATTCGATCGGCAAGTCCCGTAATACCACCCTGGAAAAGCAGGGCAAAGATCGTCCCTAAGCCGAAATTGGCCAGTCCCATCTTAGGCAATGCAGCCAGAGCCATGATCGTAGGCGGAATATATGAGGCCCACATTGACAAAGTTGCATTACCCTTGAAATAACGGAAACGCAAAATCTGGAATAGGTCATCAGCTGGGTGCAAAACCAGGTTGACCCGCTGATAAATTGAAATGGCCACACCAATGAAAGTGACACCCAAAAAGTTGATCAAGACATACAAGGCCACCACTGGTAAGGAATGAGCGTCAGGCATGATACGGTTGAAGATATCCGAGAACCATTGAATGAAGATCGAAAATGGCAGCATGAACAAGAAGTTGCCAAAGATTCGTTTCCATTCCCATTTGTGCATCAAGATGGCATTTAAAACCGAGGTAAGCATTCCTAAAACCATAAAGGCCCAAAATAGAGTCATTGAATTGTTGCCTAATACGGCAATGCCAAGGTTGTTTTCAGCCGCCGTCCAATAGGCAGAACCAAGAAACTGCGGATGAATGTGTGAACTTGTTACCAGCGTTAAGACGTTGCCCATCGAATTGATTACGATTGACAGGGCAAAGTAGGCGATGCTGGCCTGCATTGAAATGGTCCGCTTAGGGACTGTGGTGATATTGTTTGAACTTGCTTGATCCAAATTAATTCCCTTCTTCCTGACAAGATATCAATCTTAAAATTGGTGATAGATTTCACTTGCTACGATAAAGATACCGCCAGCATCGCTCGGTGTCAACCGGTTGACAGAAAAATAAAGATTGATGTCACGGGGTCATCCAGTTTTAGGAACCGTTTTCTTTAACGCGGTGACTGGCAACTGCAAAAGAAAGTTCAGTAATAAAAAAATTAGTGATTTTATCGTGAGTTTGCTCTTTGATTCACAGTATTGCTTGGAGAAAGCTTGTTTATTTCTAAATTGGTATAGCAATCCCAACGAGGCACTTATGAACATAAAATCATATATATCTAAAAAAGATTAAGTTTTGCGCAATCGATTGCTTAACAATATAAAGTCAAGATTTATATGTGGTCCATATGTGAATAAACGTTGATAAACCAATAATCTTGTTAAAAAATAGCTGATAAATCGTGCACAAATAAAAATTGGTATTGTCAATCGATTAGCAAAAATAATTCAAAAAATCAATTGACGATGCGCTCAAATTGGACCATGATACGAGTCATGAATTAATTGTTAATCAAAATTGGTATATTTAACAAAGGAGCAAGAGAAATGCAATCAACTGAGCAAAAAACGATTGCCATCTATGCTGACGGTGCCGTCATTGACGATATGCGTCAAATGGCCAAACTGCCAGAAGTAACCGGCTTTACAACCAATCCTTCACTGATGAAGCGAGCAGGCGTCACCAACTACCTAACGTTTGCCAAGCAGGTGGTCAGTGAGTTTCCTGAAGCTTCCCTGTCTTTTGAGGTTTTTTCACAAGATCCCCAAGAAATGCAGCAGGAAGCAGAGATTTTGAGTTCATTAGGAAATCATGTCTACGTTAAGATTCCAATCCTCAATCTTAGTGGTCAGCCCAACACTGATCTGATTCAACAACTGTCTCATGCCGGCATCAAGCTGAATATTACCGCAGTAACGACCAGCGAGCAGGTTCGTTTGGCACTGGAAGCATTGGATGAACAGACGCCGGCAATTATTTCATTGTTTGTTGGACGCGTTGCCGATACGGGGGCTGACCCAACTTCTTTTGTCAATGCCAGCGTTGCAATGTCGCATTTGCATCCTAATGTTGATCTGCTTTGGGCTTCAACGCGCGAGGTCGATAATATCCGCCAGGCCAAACAGGCAGGAATCGATATTATCACGGTACCACCGGCAATTCTTGAAAAATGGCTGGCTCGGCGAAAGTCTACTCCCGAAGACGTTGCCTTAGATACGGTCCGCGGCTTTGATAAAGATATCAGTACGCTGGGCTTTAGTATTCTTGATGATGTTAAGGAGGCGGCCGCTAATGAATAGTCAACACTCCAATCTGGATCAGTTGTCCGTTACGGCTGCTCGCATGCTGGGGGTCGAAATGATCGAAGCCTCACGCAGCGGACATCCAGGTATTGTTTTGGATGCGGCGCCAATGGCCTATACGCTGTTTGAGTATCACATGCGTTTTAATCCAAAGCAGCCCAAGTGGATCAACCGAGATCGCTTTGTATTGTCGGCTGGTCATGGCTCGGCACTGCTTTACAGTCTGCTGCATCTAAATGGCTTTGATCTGACGATTGATGACTTAAAGGCATTTCGTCAGATGGGTTCCAAAACGCCGGGGCATCCCGAATATGGGTGGACGCCAGGCGTTGATGCTTCAACGGGTCCCTTGGGTCAGGGCCTGGGCATGGCAGTCGGTATGGCGATTGCTGAAAAGCATCTAGCCGCTCAATGCAATCGGCCTGGCTTGTCAGTAATTGATCACTATACGTATGCTTTGGCCGGCGATGGTGACCTGATGGAAGGCATCAGTCAAGAAGCCTTGGACATTGCGGGCAATCTGCAGCTTAATAAGCTGATTGTGCTTTACGATTCAAATGACGTTTCGTTAGACGGACCATTATCGATGAGTACTCATGACAACGTTGAGCAACGCGTCAAAGCAGCCTCGTGGAATTATGAACGTGTTGAGGACGGCAACGACTTGGCCCAGATTGATGCAGCCTTGTGGCGGGCTAAATGCTCTAGTAAGCCAACCTTGATTGAGGTCAAGACCGTAATTGGCTATGGTGCTCCTAAACAGGGGACTAATAAAGTGCATGGCACGCCGGTTGGTCAAGATGGCCTGATGACGCTGCGAGAAAAGTTTGATTGGCATGAGCCGTCTTTTACCGTGCCACAGGCAGTCTATGATCACTTTAAGGAACTGACGGCAGCTAAGGAAAAACAGTATCAGCACTGGTTGGAAATGTGGGCTTCCTACCAGCAGCAGTATCCACAACTGGCAGCACAGTTGATGAGCGACCAGTTCAAGCTTAATGATGCTGAACTGAACTATCAACCGGGTGAAAAAATTGCCACGCGGTTGGTATGTGATGATGCACTGCAAGAGATTGCTCGTCAAAATCCAATGTTTTGGGGCGGGGCAGCCGATCTGGCCAGTTCCAACAAAACGCTGCTTAAACAAGACGACAATTTTGCCGCCGATAATCCTTTAGGACGCAATCTGCGGTTTGGCGTGCGTGAGTTTGGCATGGCCGCGGCTTTGAACGGCATTACGCTGCATGGTGGTACACGGGCGTTTGGCAGTACGTTTTTGGTATTTAGCGACTACCTCAAGGCGGCAGTACGACTGGCAGCTTTAATGAAAGTACCAACGACTTTTGTCTTCTCACACGATTCCTTAGCAGTTGGCGAGGACGGACCAACGCATGAGCCGGTTGAACAGCTGGCGGCACTGCGTTCGATGCCAGGCGTTGATGTCTTTCGGCCGGCTGATGCCAATGAAACGATTGCATCATGGCAGATAATTGGCAAAACCAGCGATCGACCAAGCGTTATCGTTACCTCTCGCCAAGGTCTGCCGGTTCTGGCGGCTGCCAAGCATGCACCGGTAGAACGTGGGGCTTACGTTTTAGCACCAGCCAAGACCAATCATCCAGCTGGAATTTTGATTGCCAGCGGTTCGGAAGTCTCCTTGGCGCTGCAGGCTAGAGAAAAACTGGCAAAAGAGGGCATTGACGTGCAGGTCGTCTCGATGCCATGTCAAGAACGCTTCTTGCGGCAGTCCAAACAGTATCAAGACATGGTACTGCCGTCACGACTGGATAAACGTCTGGCAATTGAAATGGGCAGCTCAATGTGCTGGCATCGGTTTGTTGGCTTAAATGGCATGGTAATGGGCGTTGACGAGTTTGGTACCAGCGCGCCGGGAAATCAGGTTATTGAAAAGTATGGCTTTACGCCTGAGCACGTGGCTGCAGCCTTTAAACAAACCGCTGGACTTACGGCAGAAACGTCAGAACAGGCAGCCGTTAATGGCTAGCCATTATCACTCCAAAATCTATGATTCGCATTATAAATCTTAATCTCTAAACCTCAAAATACTCCAAAAATCCCTAAAAGAAAAAGGCATGATCGATTTCCCATCCTGATCGATCATGTCTTTTTGATTTTGATTATAAATACTTACAGTAAAAAAGCCCTGTGACTTAACATCACAAGGCTTTTTATGAAGCAGCAATCAATGATTACAGCTTGTTGTAGAATTCGACAATCAGCGATTCGTCGATGTCGGCGTTCATGTCTTCACGTTCTGGCAGGCGAACCAGCTTACCTTCGAGCTTGTCAGCGTCGAATTCAACGTAAGATGGACGAGCAACAACGGCTTCAACAGCGTTCTTGATAACGTCCAGGTTCTTGGACTTGTCGCGAACGGAGATGACTTGACCAACCTTAACTTCGAAGGAAGGAATGTCAACACGCTTGCCATCTACGGTAATGTGACCGTGGTTAACCAATTGACGAGCTTGACGACGAGTAGTAGCCAGACCCAGACGGTAAACCATGTTGTCCAGACGACGTTCCAACAGAACCATGAAGTTGGTACCGTGAGTACCTTCCTTGATCTTGCCGGCACGCTTGAACAGGTTACGGAATTGACGTTCAGTCATACCGTACATGTAACGCAGCTTTTGCTTTTCGCGCAGTTGCATACCGTATTCAGACAGGCGGCCACGACGGTCATTACCGTGATCACCAGGTGCGTAGTTGCGGCGAGCCAGTTCCTTACCGGTACCGGACAGAGACATGCCAAGACGGCGAGATACACGCCAGCTAGGGCCAGTGTAACGAGACATATTAGAATTCCTCCAATAAAATTATTTGGAGTAAAATAATCCGATGTGAGCTTGACATTCGTGCAGGCCAATTGGATCGTTCACCCTTGCAGCTGGGTTACTGGAAACACCATGCGGCATTGGTCTGTTGACGAGCTTGCCCCTCACTGCTGCATTATTTTACACAAAGAGTACTTTAACGCGAAAAACCGGCTTAGTCAAGATGTTTGATCAGTTCATCGACAAAAGATTTGATGCCGATCTGTAATTTTGCATCAAAACGGTTCTTGACTGGTGCATCCAAATCTAAGACGCCCACCAGTCGCTGATGATTAATCAACGGAACGACCAGCTCAGATTGAGCAGCCGCATCGCATGAAATGTAGCCGGGAAAAGTGGTGACGTCATCGACTGCCAGGGTTTGCTTCTGAGCTGCTGCCTGGCCGCAGACGCCCTTGTTCATTGCGATATGCATGCAGGCGGGATGACCTTGGAATGGGCCTAAGACCAGTTCATCGCCTTTAGGATCATAAAGATAAAAGCCGGTCCAGTTTAATTGATCGACGCTGTCGTTTAACAGTGCTGAGGCATTGGCCAGGTTGGCAATCAGATTGGTCTCATTTGCCAACAAGGCGGCCAGTTGGGCATTGATAAGCTTAAAATCTGGCAATGTAAAAATCCCTCCGATAAATAATAAGTTGTCAAGTATAGATATGATATAATTTTAATTAGTAGAATTTTAAATTAAACGGTGAAAAAAACAAAGCATAAACCGTGCAAAATTTAGGTGGGATATAGATGTTTCAAGTGTTGATCGGAATTTTAATTATTGCTGCATTGGTAATCATCGGTGTTTACGTCTATCAAAAAAGAACGCTCAATGCTGTTGATGCGATGCTGAATCAAAAAGCCGCCGCCTTGGCAGCTCATTTAGACGAGCGATTCGCTGAAGATGCGCGCCCAGAGCTGAGTGGTGATTCACTAAAGGATTTTAATCAGCTTAAAGAAGAATACCAAGACGAATTTTTGACAGCTGCCAGTCGAGTAGATGACCTAGCCGATCAAATTGCTCAGGATCTGCATGGTTTTAATCTGTTAAGAGTCAAGCCAGATCTACGCAAGCTTCAAGATGCTACGGCCAAGCTGATCAGTGAGCAGCAAAGCTTGGAGAATGGCTTGAAAAAAATCGACGATGCCAAGGCTGAGCACCAAAAGGCAATTGGTCAGCTGAAAAAACAGTATCAGCAGTTCCGTAGCGAGCTGGAAGAAAACAGTTATCGTTATGGCAAGAGCAGTACGGCTCTGCGTCAACGCTTGGCTGATCTGGAAACGCGCTTTACCACGTTTACCACGCTTACGGCCAAGGGCGATTATGAGGCCGCTCAAGACGTGCTCAGCGAACTGCAGGAAGATACTGCTAAGCTGGATCAATTGATTCAAAAGGTTCCAGATGTTTATAAGCCGCTGCTGACTGAATTTCCCACCCAGCTGCAGGAGCTTAAAGAAGGCTATGACCAGCTGAAAAGACATCATTACAACTTTGCCGATGACCAGATCGATCAGGAAATCGACCAGCTCAATCAGCTTTGTGAACGGTCGGCTGCAGATCTGGAGGCTTTAAAGGTTGATGAGGCAGCAACGGCTAACGACCAATTAACGCAGCACATTGATCAACTCTATGACGTTATGCAACGCGAACTTGATGCCCGACCAAAAGTTTCACCGTTGATGCGTGATGTTGGTCGGCATCTGAGTCATGCCAAGCAGCAGAATCGTGAACTGATTGATGAACTGGAACGTCTCAGTCTCAACTATACGCTCAATAATGATGAGTTGGCCAATGCACGTGGCCTGGATGAACAATTGCGGCAGCTGCAGGCGTCATATGATCAAGACCAAGAAGCTTTGGCGATCGAAGAGGCTATTGACAGTCAGGTTGTTGCTCGACAAACCGACAACGAAAAGATGCTGACGGCAATTGAGGAACAACAGCAGCAAATCAACGACAGCGTAGCGGATCTGCAGTCCGATGAGACCCGAGCCAAAAAGACGCTGCGAAAGTTCTCAGTTGAGATTCGGACAATCAAACGGCGAGTTGAGTCATTGAATCTGCCTGGCATTCCAAAAGACTATCTGGACTACTTTTTCTTGGTTAGCGATGAGATCGGTAAACTGGCAGACGCCATTAATCAAGTTAAAATCGATATGGAAGACATTACCAAGCAGCTCTTGATCGTACAAGACGATCTGACCACACTGCAGGAAAAAACTGATGACTTAAGAGATAGTGCCGAACTGACCGAACGGCTGATTCAATATGCCAACCGGCTCAGTATTGATCATGAAGAGATTAATGATGCAATTGCTCAGGCACAAAATGAATTCAATCGTTATAATTATCCAGGCAGTCTGGAAATCTTGGAAAAAGCCGTTGAAAAAGTTGAGCCGGGTTCCTATAAGCAAATGGAGCAGCGATATTACGCTGAGCTTAAGCGAAATTCTTAATAAAAAACGCGTCATTTCGTTGACGCGTTTTTTATTTTCGGACGTCAATCATGGTTAAAAGATTCATGATCTGTTATAATGTAGCGTTGTTTTAGGAGCCGAACCTTCGTCGCGGATGTGATCCATCGGCGGCAATATCTTGCGAGGAAAAACTTTTTTCCCGCGTGCATTAAAGGAGCAAGCACAGTATGATTTATTTTGACAATAGTGCCACGACACAGATCTGGCCAGAAGTTTTGGATACGTATAATCAAGTCTGCCAAAAGATTTGGGGCAACCCTTCTAGTCTGCACAAGGTTGGCGAGACGGCTTGGAATCTTCAAGAGCAGGCACGTAAGCAGATCGCGGACCTGTTTAGCGTTTTGCCAAGTGAGATTGTTTTTACCAGTGGCGGTTCAGAAGGCGACAACTGGGTCATTAAAGGAACAGCAATTGAAAAGCGTCAATATGGCAAGCACATCATTACGACCAGTGTTGAGCATGCTGCGGTACGTAATTCAATGGAGCGATTAGCCGACCTTGGCTTTGAGATTACCTATCTGCCAGTCGATGACCAGGGACGCATCAATCCTGAAGACGTAAAAAAGGCACTGCGGCCAGATACGATTTTGGTTGAGTCGATGGTGGTCAACAACGAGATTGGTACGATTCAGCCAATCAAGGAAATCGGTGAGATCTTAAAAGACTACCCAAAGGTTCATTTCATGGTCGATGCAGTTCAAGCAATTGGCAAGGGAATCGATGACATTGTCTTTTCGGACCGAGTCGATTTTGCAGTCTTTTCTGGTCATAAGTTCCATGCACCGCGCGGGACCGGCTTTGTATATGCCAAAGCCGGCCGCAAGCTGGCCCCGCTGATCGATGGTGGTGGTCAGGAACGCGGCCGTCGCAACGGGACTGAAAATACGGCCGGCTTTGTTGCCATGGCGCGGGCTTTACGAATGGTCAAACAAGAGGAAAAAGAGGTTGTTGAACGCGAAAAAGCCGTTAAGACGCGGATTTATAATCACATTAAAGACTTTGATCACGTTCAGATCATTTCTAAAAACGATGACTCATTTGCACCGCATATTCTGACGTTTGCAATCGTCGGCGTTCGCGGCGAAACAATCGTACATGCTTTTGAAGAGCATGACATTTATATTTCTACGACCAGTGCCTGCTCATCCAAAAAGCATGTAGAGGCCGGGACGTTAGCAGCAATGAAGGTACCGGATTCGATTGCTACCAGTGCGGTCCGAATCAGTCTGGGTGACCAAAACACCTTGGCCGAAGCTGATGAGTTCAACCGGGTCTTTGATGAGCTGTATGCTGGCTTTAAAAAGATTATCGACTAGTTTTGAAAGGAAAATTTTGTTCTAACAATGCAATATGATGAAATCATGGTGCGCTATGGTGAGCTTTCAACCAAAGGGCGCAATCAAAAGAACTTCATTGACCGATTGGGAGCCAACGTCACTAAGGCGCTGCATGGCTTTGATCAGGTTAAGATTCATCCGCAAAGAGACCGGATGCATATTGATTTAAACGGTGCTGACAGTGATCAAGTGATGGACCGCCTAAAGCAGGTCTTTGGCATTCAGACCTTCTCGCCGTCGCTGCGTGTTGATAGTGACTTTGAGGCCGTTAAAAAAGCGGCTGCCAAGATGATTAGAGAACAGGTTAAAAAGCCGGCAACGTTTAAGATCAGTACTCGGCATGCTGACCATGGCTTCCCAATGGGTACATTTGAGATGAATCGTGAGCTGGGGGCCTACCTGCTGAAAGAATTTCCCAACCTTTTGACGGTTGACGTCCATCATCCAGATATTGATCTGATGGTTGAAATTCGCAAGAGCGGGATTTATTTGACCAGTGAAAAGATCAAAGGTGCCGGTGGCCTGCCAGTTGGGACAGCGGGTAAGGGCATGATGATGCTCTCTGGTGGAATCGATTCGCCGGTAGCTGCCTATCTGGCCATGAAGCGTGGGGTCTCCTTGGAAATGGTGCACTTTTATAGTCCACCATACACCAGCGAACAAGCACTGGCCAAGTCAAAGGAGCTGACCAGCAAGCTGGCTAAGTACTGTGGCAGCATCAAGTTTATCCAGGTCCCATTTACCGAGATTCAGGAAACGGTTAAAGAAAAAGTACCTGAAGGCTATCTGATGACCGTTCAGCGCCGATTGATGCTTAGACTGGCTGCAGCGCTGGCCATGAAGCGACACGGCCTGGCCATCTTCAATGGTGAGAGCCTTGGGCAGGTAGCCTCGCAGACGATGGAGAGCATGGTGGCCATTAACGATGTAACGACGTGGCCGGTTCTGCGTCCGGTGTTGTCGTTTGATAAGACTGAAATCATCAAGATCGCTGAAGAAATCGATACCTACGAGCTGTCGATTCTGCCATATGAGGACTGCTGCACGGTCTTTACGCCACCTTCGCCAAAGACCAAGCCAAACCTGAAACGGGCACGATCCTACGAGGCACGGTTGGACGTCGAGGGCTTGATGCAGCGAGCACTGGACAATATCAAGATTACAGAGATTCATGCCGGTGACGAATTCCTAAACCAAAATCAGGACGTTTTTGCTGAATTGCTGTAAAATTTAAGCTGATGCAAGACTTTTTAATGCATCAGCTTTTTTATTTCAAACACCGGATTTGGCTATTCGAATGGTGCTAAATTTGGTATACTGTTCCCACACAAAATTAAAAAACGCTGTGAAACTGAAAGGAGCGTTCATCGTGGAAGTTACTGTCAATGGTGAGAAGATGCAGCTGGTCGGCAATCCGCCAGAAGTAGGTACGGAAATTCCTCACTTTAAGCTGTTTGATGCTCAGAATCAACGGGTTAAGACTCGTGAGCTGCTGGGCAAGCCAACTTTATTTTCAGTCGTACCAGACATCAATACATCGGTTTGCTCGCTGCAGTCACGCAAATTCAACAAGGCAATGGCTGAATATCCTGACGTCCGCTTGATTACGGTCTCCACCAATCCAATTAACGAACAGAAGGGCTGGTGCGCGGCCAATGATATCCCAAATGCTGAGCTTTTATCTGATTATGAACAGTCATTTGGCTATGCAATGAAACTTTTGATTCCTGATGAAGGGGTCTTGGCGCGCTCAATCTTCCTCATTGATGCTGACGGTCAGATCGTCTATTCACAGATTGTTCCTGAAATGACGCATGAACCAGACTATCTGGCAGCATTGAACGCAGTTGAGAAACTTAGCAAGTCAGCCGAATAATTAAAAAATTATTTGAATCGACTTGACGTTATCAAAAATTTCTTTTATCATTACGCTATTCAAGCATTGAACGAGAGAGTAGATTCGACAAGACCGTTCAGAGAGACTCGGTTGCTGAAAAAGAGTCCCGTCAGTCGAATTGAAGGTAGCTCGCGAGCAGAAGCACTGAAACCAAGTAGGTGATTCCGGTTCATGGCCGATATCCCATGTTAGAGCGGAAACTTTCATCAGTAGAGTTTCAATTTAGGTGGTACCGCGAGCAGACTCGTCCTAATTTATTAGGACGGGTCTTTTTAGTTTAATGCCGATCAATCAACAACAACTGTAAATCTGAAAGGGGAACTTGCCATGTCAGAAAAGAACATGTCCACCAAGTTCAACCCAGCTTCAATTGAAGAAGGGCGCTATCAATGGTGGATCGATGAAGGGTTCTTTAAGCCAAGCGGCGATAAGAAAGCCAAACCATATTCAATCGTTATTCCACCTCCTAACGTTACCGGTAAGCTGCACTTGGGTCACGCCTGGGACACGACGCTGCAGGATATGGTCATTCGTCAAAAACGGATGCAGGGCTACGATGTTTTATGGCTGCCAGGGATGGATCATGCCGGAATCGCAACGCAGGCCAAGGTTGAAGCTCGTCTGCGCGAACAAGGCATTTCACGCTATGACTTGGGTCGTGAAAAGTTTGTTCAGCAGGTCTGGGACTGGAAAGACGAATATGCCGATATTATTCACAAGCAATGGGCCAAGATGGGGATCTCGGTAGACTACGATCGTGAGCGCTTTACCCTTGATGAAGGGCTGAATAAGGCTGTGCGCAAGGTCTTTGTTGATCTGTACAACAAGGGTCTAATCTACCGGGCAACCTACATCATCAACTGGGACCCACAGGCACGGACGGCGCTTTCTGACATGGAGGTTATCCATAAAGACGACAAGGGTGCCTTCTACCATGTCAAGTACCCATTCACGGATGGTACGACGTTTAATGGCAAGGATTACATTGAAGTTGCCACGACGCGTCCTGAAACCATGTTTGGTGATGAAGCCGTTGCCGTAAACCCAAATGATGAACGTTACAAGGAACTGGTCGGCAAGCATGTCATGGTACCACTGGTCAACCGTGAGATCGAAATCATTGCCGATGATTACGTAACGCCAGACTTTGGTACTGGGATGGTTAAAATCACGCCGGCACATGACCCCAACGACTTCTTGGTCGGCAAGCGTCATAATCTGCCAGAGCTCAACACGATGAATGAGGATGCCTCGTTAAACGAAAATGCCGGCAAATACTGCGGCATGGATCGTTTCGAGGCTCGTAAGGCAATCGTCAAAGATTTGGAAGACGGCGGCTACATGCTTAAGATTGACCCAATCGTGCACTCAGTTGGCCATTCTGAACGAACGGGCGTACAGGTTGAGTCGCGTCTTTCCACGCAATGGTTCGTTAAGATGAAGCCACTGGCCGAAAAAGCATTGGCCAACCAAAAGACGGCTGATCGGGTCAACTTTGTCCCAGAACGGTTCGAGCATACTTTCAACCAATGGATGGAAAACGTTCATGACTGGGTCATCTCACGTCAATTATGGTGGGGCCACCGCATTCCAGCCTGGTACAACAAGCAGACTGGTGAAATGTACGTTGGTATGGAAGCACCAAAGGACGCCGAAAACTGGGAACAGGATAAAGATGTGCTGGATACCTGGTTCAGCTCGGCTTTGTGGCCATTTTCAACGATGGGCTGGCCAGATACGGATTCTGCTGACTTTAAGCGCTACTTCCCAACCAACACGCTAGTTAGCGGCTATGACATCATCTTCTTCTGGGTTGCCCGGATGATCTTCCAGTCACTTGAGTTTACTGGCAAGGCACCATTCCACAACGTCTTGTTGCACGGATTGATTCGTGACGAGCAAGGTCGTAAGATGAGCAAGTCATTGGGCAACGGGATTGACCCAATGGACGTCATTGAAAAGTATGGTACGGATGCATTGCGCTGGTTCCTGGTTACGGGTTCCACGCCTGGTCAAGATATTCGTTTCTCTTACAAGAAGATGGATGCGGCCTGGAACTTTATTAACAAGATCTGGAATGCCAGCCGTTACGTAATCATGAACCTTGGCGACATGCAAGGTGCACCAAAGCTGCCGGCCCAAGATAAGTGGGATCTGGCTGACCGTTGGATTTTGAGTCGTTTGAACGCAACGGTCAAGCAGGTTACTGAACAGTTTGAATCGTTTGATTTTGGTGAGGCCTGCCGCTGTCTGTACAACTTCATCTGGAACGACTTCTGTGACTGGTACATTGAAATGACTAAGGAAAAGCTCAACAATGGTACTGAAGCAGAAAAGGCCGACACTAAGAACATCTTGGGCTACGTGCTCGACCAAACGCTTAAACTGATGCACCCAATCATGCCATTCGTTACTGAAGCACTGTGGCAAGACATGCCTCATGAAGGCAAGTCGATCATGATTGCCGACTACCCAGTCGTTCATGATGAGTTCACCGATGAGAAATCCGAAGAACAGATGAAACGTCTGATCGAATTGATCACTGCTGTCCGCAACATCCGTAACGAAGCCAATGCACCAATGTCCAAGCCGGTTGACCTGCTGATCAAGACTGATGACCAAGCTGATGCTGACATGCTTTTGGCTAATGAGGACTACATCAAGCGCTTCTGCCACCCAGCCAATCTGCAGATTGCTACCGATACGCAAGCACCAAAGCTGGCCATGAGCGGGATCGTAACCGGTGCTGAAGTCTACATTCCAATGGCTGAGCTGGTTGATCTTAAAGAAGAGCAAGCCCGGATGGAAAAAGAAATTGCCAAGTTGGAAAAAGAGGTTCAACGCTCGGAAAAGAAGCTTGGCAACGAGAAATTTGTCAACAATGCTCCAGAAGCCGTTGTTGCTGAAGAACGGACTAAGGCTGCCGAATGGAAACAAAAGCTGGAGGCAGCTCAGACTCGTCTTGAATCACTCAAGAATGCTTAAAACGAGGGTTGCTAATCCCGACTTTTTAACCTAGTTTAAATTAAATACGTTGGCATCCCCAGGGTTCATCTGAGCTTTGGGGATGTTTTTTTAAAATCAATTCGACTTTTGCGAACAATTGTTCTATAATGAGCAGTAAAAATGAAAGGATTCATCATGACCAACATTCAAAACTATGATGACGCGTTGGCGTTTATTCACGGTCGTACCAAGTTCAAAAAAATTCCTACACTCAAGCGTATGCGGCGATTTTTACAAGAGTTGGGCAATCCGCAGGAAAACCTTGATTATCTGCATATTACGGGAACCAACGGCAAAGGGTCGACAACGGCTATGCTGAGATCAATGCTGATGGCAGACGGCCTGAGCGTAGGGACGTTTACTTCACCGTTTATCGTTCGTTTTAATGAGCGTATTTCATTAAATGGTCAACCGATTCCTGATGATGAGCTGGTTAAGACGGTTCAAAAAGTTGCGCCGGTTGTTGACTATCTGGATGAGGTTTTGCCAGAGGGTGGTCCAACTGAATTTGAGATTGATACGGCAATTATGTTTACCTGGTTTGCCAAAATGCGGCCAGACGTCGTCATTCTTGAAGTGGGGATTGGCGGTCTGTTTGACTCGACCAACGTCATCGTACCCAAGGTCAGTGGCATCGTCTCTGTTGGTTACGATCATATGCATGTTTTGGGCGATACACTGGGCGAGATTGCTGCTCAAAAAGCTGGGATCATCAAGCCTAAGGTTCCGGTCGTAATCGGCAGACTGCCCAAAGCCGCACGTCAGGTGATCATAGAGGCTGCTCAAGACAAGCAGGCACCATTGTATGAAAATGGTCGCCAATTTACGGCCAAAAAGCTAAATGACCATCAATTGAAAAATGAGATTGAATATGATGGCTTGATGATCCACCGTCAAAGATTTCAGTTGGGACTGTTGGGTGAGTATCAAGTTGACAATGCTGCCGTTGCGATTACCATGGCTCAGCTTTATTTAAAGCAGCAAGGACTGCAGATTGACGTTAGGTCGTTTCGGCAGGGACTGGCTGATACGCGTTGGCCAGGTCGCTTGGAGGTCGTTAACGACTCGCCGCTGGTAGTCTTGGATGGAGCACATAATCTCCCTGGGATGCAGGCTTTAACGACGACAATCAAAGACGATTTTAAAAACATGGAGATTTATGTTTTGGTAGCCATTTTGGCAGATAAGCAGTATCAGTTGATGTTGGGTGAGATTGCCAGCTTGCCTAACGTACATTTAATGCTGACCAATTTTGCCGGACCAGGTCCCAAGCGACCAAGTGCCGACTTAAAAAAAGCGGCTCAAGACATTGAGACGCGTTGGCCAATCAAAACAGCTGCCAGCTGGCAGGAAGGACTGCTAAAAATTTCTAAGGAGGCTTCGGCAGACGATGCTATTTTGATTACCGGCTCTTTGTATTTCATCTCAGAAGTGCGCAGTTTTTTCGTTAATTCGGTTGCTGAAAATTAAGGTTATTTGATTTTTAACCGAAAAAATACTATCTGCTCTAGTCTGCATATAGTATTGGCAGGGGAGGTAATCAAATGATCGAAAAAACTTGTCAGCAGCGTTATGTCACACTGGTCAACATGGTATTTAGCAAGGAAGAGGATCTGGCCAATCATTTTTTAGAACTGTTTCCAACGCCGGCAGTTTTTCGCTGCATGACTATGGAAGAGCAGGATGCCTTTTTAGGTTATGATCGGAAACGACTCAAGCCGGTTTTGGCGGCTATTGAGCTGGGCAGTTTGATTCTAACCTGTCCGCACGAGATTTTAGGGCATGCCTATTCCAGCAATGAAGTTGGTCAGTTTTTAATGGACGAGATGGCTGATCAGACACAAGAATCAGTCGAGATTCTCTGTACGGACGTGCATAACGAAATTATTGCTCGGCACTGTTTGTTTAAAGGAGGGCAAGCCGAATGCATGCTCTATCCTGATCAGATTTTTCGCTATGCGCTTCACTGGAACTCATTTGGCCTGATCATGGTACACAATCATCCTTCAGGTGATCCTGCGCCATCCAGACAGGATTTGAGCTTTATGAGTCGATTGGAGCAGGGCTGCCAGCTTTTGGGACTGCATTTATTGGACTGTCTGGTGATTGGCAGTCAAGACTACTACAGCTGGCGTGAAAGTCAGGAAAGTCATGCGACATTTAATGGTCAAATTGCGAATTGAATTTTAAAATTCGGTTAAGGAACTCCCAATGATGAATAGCAATGCTGTTTTTCTTTAGCGTTTGGTGTATAGTAATGTCTGTTAATTTAACGTTCGGCTATGGTATAATATCAACGCTATTGTATTATGAAAAAGAACGACTACTTTTGTATACGAAGGGAAGAAACAGATTGCTAGGAATTGGAGCAAAAAATATTGGCATCGACCTTGGGACGGCCAATACTATTGTTTACATTGAAGGCAAGGGCATCGTTTTGCGTGAACCATCCGTAGTTGCTCGCAACAAAAAGAGCGGCGAGGTCATTGCGGTTGGCGAAGAAGCACGCGACATGATCGGCCGTACGCCAGCAAGCATCGTGGCAATTCGCCCAATGAAAGACGGCGTAATTGCTGATTATGACACGACGGTTGCCATGATGAAGCACTACATGGAAAAGGCCTTGGGTAAAAACGGCGGCAAGCCATATGTAATGGTCTGCGTACCAAGCGGCGTTACGGAAGTTGAAAAGCGTGCCGTAATTGACGCGACGCGGGTTGCCGGTGCTCGAGATGCCTATGTGATCGAAGAGCCTTTTGCAGCTGCAATTGGTGCTGGTCTGCCGGTTATGGACCCAACTGGCAGCATGGTTGTTGATATTGGTGGTGGTACGACCGATGTTGCTACGATCTCGCTTGGTGGGATTGTTTCCAGCCGCTCGATTCGAATGGCTGGGGACAAGATGAACGATGCAATTGCTCAATTCGTTCGTCAAAACAAGAACCTGCTGATCGGTGAACGGACGGCCGAAAAGCTCAAGTGGGATATCGGCTCAGCTTCGGTTGAAGCAGCTAAGGAAATGGGCACGACTGAGGTTCGCGGTCGTGACCTGGTAACCGGTCTGCCACAAACCAAGGAAGTTTCGGCGGTTGACGTCTCCAATGCTTTGCAAGACGTTGTGGAAGCCATCATTGAAGCCATCAAGGGAACGTTGGAAGAAACCTCGCCTGAAATTGCGGCTGATGTCATTGATCATGGGATCGTCCTGACTGGTGGCGGTGCCTTGCTTAAGCATTTGCCAGAGGTTATTGCCGACGCTACCAAAGTACCGGTATTTATCGCCAATGATCCATTAGACTGCGTTGCTATCGGGACTGGTGAGTCACTGAAGAGCATCGACGTGATGAAAAAGAGCAAGTAGTCACGATTCAGAGTAAAGAGAATAACTGATATACAGTTAACAGGGCGGGGCTGGTCGCAAAACGATTTGTTTTGCCCAGCCCCGTTAAATGTATCTGGATGCATTGGAGGATAAAAATGCAGAAGTTTTTTTCGAATCGCCGCTTGGTAATTACAGTGGTAATTCTGGTGGCCTGCTTTGGCTTGATGGGTGGCTCGGTTGCCATGCGCAATCGTCGTTCGACACCGCCACTGATTCAGCAGTTTGGCAATGACATCGTTGGTTTTGCTGATGACATTGTGGCCTATCCGGTTAATGCAGTCCAAAGTGGCGTCAGCTCAGTTTCTGAATTGATGAATGCCTACACGGAAAATCGTGAACTCAAGCAAAAAGTTTCTGAACTGGCGCAGGTTAAGGTTCGCGATCAAACGCTGGCCAAAGAAAATAAGGAGCTTAAAGCTGAACTGAAGCTTAAAAGCTCACTAACGGACTATTCAACCGTCAGTGCGGCCGTAATGTCAAGAACACCTTCGTCATGGCAGCAACAGTTGGTCATCAATAAGGGACAGACCAGCGGCATTAAGAAAAATATGCCAGTGCTTTCTGGTGGTGGCTTGATTGGTCGCGTCTCTGAGGTTAACAAGACCAACAGTAAGGTTGAACTGCTCAGTGATACCAGCGAGTCATCCAACCGTTTTTCAATAGTGATTAATGGCTCGGATGGCAAAAACGTTAACGGGATTATTACCGGCTACAATGCCAGAACCAATGAATTGATCATGGGTCAGGTAACCTCAACGGCTAAAATCAAAAAAGGCGCCAAGGTCATGACCAACGGAATGGGCGGGATTACGCCTAAAGGGCTCTATGTCGGTAAGGTCTCTCGCATCGGTAAGGACGATTATGGTTTGGCTAAGAAAGTCTACATCAAGCCAGCCACCAACTTTAATGAGATCAATATCGTTACGGTAGCGGAATTAAACGATTAGAGGCGGTGCGACATGTATAGATTATCCCGGTTGAAATACGTATTTCCCTTGGGCCTGTTTGTTGCACTGTTTCTGGATGGCTCTTTAAGCAGGGTCTTTGCGGACTTTTTCTTTCATTACCCATACGCAATGGTTAGCCAGCTGGTGATTGTCTGGCTGGTCTGCGCCTATTTTTTTGAAGGCGACGTGCAAATTCCGCTAATGGGCTTTGCAGTGGCAGCAGGGATTGTCTGCGACCTTTATTATTCTGGAATCTTGGGCCTATTTATGTTTCTTTATCCGATGGTTGTTGGCTTAACCAAATTACTGGCTAAATATATGACACCGAGCTTTCCGATAATTATTTTGATTTTCTTGATTGATCTGGTGGTTTTTGAGTTTTTTAATTATTGGGCCTATGCAGCGATTGGCATTGCCAAGGTTGGCTTGACTGGCTTTTTGCTGGACACGCTCTTGCCGACTTTAGCATTGAACCTGGTTTACTTGATAGTTTTGTACCTGCCGTTGCAAAAGCTGATTACCTGGGCTGCCGATACAGAGCGGCGCTAAATTTACACAGAAGTATTGACAAGATCGCAGGATGATAGTAAGATACTGACAATTATTAAAAAACGATAACAAAAACAAAGAACAGACTAGTAGCTGTTTAGTCATCTGCTCAGCGAGTCGCGGTTGATGGGAAGCGACCAGAGGACAACAGTGAATCACATCTGCGAGTTGGGCGATTGAATCGAGTAAGTCGCTCCGGGGAAGCCCGTTACAGCACAGAGTTTAAATTTGAACTCGCTGAGGCAGCCTGGCGTGAGCCGGCTGCAATGATGAGGTGGAACCGCGGCAACGCCCTCTGAGCCATGTGCTCGGGGGCGTTTTTGCTTTCCTTGAAGATTTGAACTTGATGAGGCACTGGCTGTGAAGCCTTTGTAAATCCGAGGTGGGATCACGCTACGGCGTCCTCGACAGTCAAGGTGACTGTTGGGGACGTTTTTTGTTATCGAAGCATTTGAGGGAGGTTTTATTATGTCAATGCACTACGTTATGGAGATTCTGCCGTCGCTTTTGCAGGGCGCCGGCATGACCTTGAAGCTTTTTTTCTGGACGCTGATTGGCTCATTGCCTTTGGGAATTTTGGTCAGCTTGGGGTTAACGTCTAAGTTCCGGCCGCTGCAGTGGATCCTTGAGATCTATGTCTGGCTGATGCGAGGAACGCCACTTTTGCTGCAGCTGATCTTTGTCTTTTACGGTTTGCCGATTGTCGGAATTGTCTTTCAACGCTATGATGCGGCTTTGTTTGCCTTTATTCTTAACTATGGTGCCTACTTTGCTGAAATTTTCCGTGGCGGCTTTCAATCCATTGATCAAGGCCAATACGAAGCTGCACGAGTACTGCGCTTGAGCTATGGTCAGACGCTGCGCAAGATTGTGATCCCACAGGTGGTCAAGATCGTGATTCCTTCGATTGGTAATGAAGTCATCAACTTGGTCAAAGACTCATCCTTGGTATACGTAATTGGACTTGGCGATCTGCTGCGGGCCGGCAACGTTGCCACGGCACGAGACGTAACGCTGGTACCATTGCTTTTGGTCGGCTTGATCTATCTGATTTTGATTGGGATCTGCACGTTTATCCTAAACAAGGTTGAAAAGCGCTACTCATACTTTAGATAAAAGGAGGCCATGAATATGCTGGAAGTACAGGAACTGAAAAAAAGTTTTGGCGGTCGTCAAATTTTGGACGGTGTCAATCTAACGGTTAAAGATGGCGAGATTTTATGCATCGTTGGTCCATCCGGTGCCGGTAAGACGACGCTTTTGCGCTGCATTACCGGGTTGGAAGCAGCCGACAGCGGTAAATTCTTGATTGATGGCCGTCCTTTTGATCCTCAAGGAACGGAACGCTCTGACAGTGTAATTGGCGTTGTTTTTCAAGACTTTAATCTCTTTCCGAATCTGTCGGTGCTTGAAAACGTCACCTTGGCACCAACCTTGGTTTTGAAAAAGTCCAAAGATGAGGCTCAAAAAGATGCTGAAGAGCTTTTAAAAGAACTTGGTCTGGACGGCAAAGGTGATCTTTATCCATACCAGCTGTCAGGTGGTCAAAAGCAGCGGGTGGCGATTGCACGGGCCCTGGCAATGAAGCCCAAAATTCTTTGCTATGACGAGCCGACCTCAGCACTTGACCCCAATTTGCGAGATGAAGTGGCCAAATTGATTCTTGGCTTGAAAAAAGACGGCATGACGCAACTGGTGGTTACGCACGATATGGACTTTGCTCAAAAAGTTGCTGACGATATTTTGCAGGTTAAGGCCTTGGATCAGCAATAAAAATGGGGGCAGGAAAATTGAAGAAGTTTAAGTATTGGCTGCTGTTGCTGCTGATCTTGCCGGTCATGCTGCTGAGCGGCTGCGAAAACGTAACGCAGCGTGCCAACACACAGGATACCTGGAAGCAGATTCAGCGACGCGGCAAGGTAGTGATTGGCCTTGATGATAGTTTCGTGCCAATGGGCTTTCGCCAAAAAAACGGCAAGTTGGTGGGCTATGACATCGATCTGGCCAAGGCAGTGTTTAAGCAGTATGGCATCAAGGTTGATTTTCAAACGATCGACTGGTCGATGAAAGAAACCGAACTGAAAAACGGGACCATTGATCTATTATGGAATGGTTATTCAGTGACTCCGCAACGAGCCAAAAAGGTTGCCTTTAGCCGAGTCTACTTGCTTAACAAGCAGGTCTTGGTTACCAAGAAAAAAGATCACATCAATAATTTCAGTGATATGAAAGGCAAGAGCTTGGGGGTTCAAAATGGTTCAACGGGGGCTGCGGTCTTGGATGAATACCCTAAGCTGCTGAAAGACCGCATTAAAAATCACAAAGCCGTGCTCTATGATACCTTCCCTGATGCATTTATCGATTTGAATGCCAACCGAATTCAAGGGATCTTGATGGATGAGGTCTATGCCGACTACTACATCAAGCACCAAAAAGACAGTTCGGCCTATCAAGTCTATACTGACTCGAAGATGCCGCAAGACTATTTTGCCGTGGGCATGCGCAAGGGTGATAAGACGCTGCAAAAGAAGGTCAATGAAGGCCTGGCCAAACTGCAAAAGAATGGCGAACTGCGTCGGATCAATAAGAAATGGTTTGGCATCAGCAGCAATTACCTGGGGCCAGTTAAAAAATAAAATCATTTATCAACGAGGACGTGCACCAGCGCGTCCTCGTTTGTAATTTATCGTAGAATCAAGTAAGATGAAATATTGTATCTATCAGCAAGAATGAAACATGACGATTGCAATTCGTCAATTAATTTGGAAATGAGGGTAATATGGTGGATTTTAATCTGCAGCCAGGCGTCAGACTGCATGTCAAGCCGACGTCACGGTTTCACGTTAATCGAATCCTGGTCAACTTTGCTACGCCGCAAACCGTTGACAATCCGGCATCACGCAACCTATTGGCTAATCTTTTGGAGACCAGCACGGCCAAATATCCAACACAGACGGCATTTGCCAAGGCACTAAATCATCTGTATGGTGCCGATGCCAGTGCCAGCGTCGGTCGCATTGGCTATGCGCATACGCTACGAGTCCGTGCTGAGGCAGTCGATGATCGGTTTGCACAGCCGGGCGTTTTTGCCAGCCTGGTTGAGATTTTATATCAGATGATCTTTTGTCCACTGATTAAAGATGGTGCTTTTGATGAGGCAACCTTTAAGACACAGCGGCAAAATGTCGTTAACGAATTAGCCTCAATCAAGGAAAATAAGCAATATTATGCAGCCTGGCAATTGGATCGTCTTTATTATGATCAGAGCTCTTTGATGCGCATTCCCAGCTATGGCCGTTTAAAAGATCTAGAAAAGATTACGCCATCATCACTGGTTTCAACCTATCATGATATGCTTGATCATGATCAGGTTGATATCTTCGTTTATGGCAACGTGGATCCGCAAATGGTATTTGATTTGTTTAGTCAGTGGCCATTAAAGCCACGTCAGTCACCATTGCCACAAGATGTCTGCTATCGTCAGCCATTTCATCATCGCGTGCGTGAATTGACTGAGCATCAAGACGTTAACCAGGCCAAATTGAATCTGGCCTATCATTTTCCGGTTTTTTATCGTGATGAGAACTACTATGCAGCCTTGGTCATGAATGGAATCCTGGGCGGCACGCCATATTCCAAGCTGTTTGCCAATGTGCGTGAAAAAGCCAGCCTGGCTTATTATGCCTCTAGTCAATTACGATTGTTCAGCAGTCATTTGGCAATTCAAACCGGGATTGATGCACAAAACCGATCCCAAGCCCAGCAACTAATCGAAGCTCAGGTCAAAGCAGTTCAAGCAGGTGACTTTACCGAAATGGTTATGCAAGAAGTTAAGGATGCCTTGATCAACCAGTATCAAACCGGTCTGGATGCACCTGGCGGTATCGTTGAACACTGGCTGGTTGACTGTATGAGCAACCACCTGCCGGCTGAAAACGTCGTTGAGTCGTTGCAGCAGGTTAGTCACGACCAGGTTGCTAAATTGGCTCAAAAGCTTCAGCTGCAGGCAGTCTATTTTTTGGATGGTGAAGAATAATGCAGCAGTTTAAATATCCAAAATTTAATCAAACCGTGTATCAACAACGCCTGACAAATGGTCTTTTAGTAACCATGCTGCCAATGGAAAGCTTTCACAAGACCTATGCCGTTTTGTCGACTGAGTTTGGCTCAATCGACAATGCATTTGTGCCGGTTGGAAAAGATGAGCTGTTGACGCTTCCAGACGGCGTAGCGCATTTTTTGGAACATAAGATGTTTGAAAAGGCTGATCATGATGCCTTTGATCTGTTTGGCAGGCTGGGAGCCGATGCCAATGCATTTACCAGCTTCACGCAGACGCGCTACCTGTTTTCAACAACTTCACATCTGCATGAAAATCTAGATGTATTACTGGATTTTGTACAGGATCCATATTTTACTGAGCAGACTGTGGCAAAAGAAAAGGGGATCATTGGTCAAGAAATCACTATGTACAATGACGATCCTGGCTGGCGACTGTATTTGGGGATGCTGGGCAATCTGTATCCTAATGATCCGATGCGCATTGATATTGCTGGTACGCAGGAATCAATTCAAAAAATTACGGCTGAAATGCTTTATGATGCCTATCGAACGTTTTATCAGCCAGCCAATATGAATCTGTTTATTGCTGGCAAGCTTGACATTGATCAGACCTTAGCGTGGGTTGAGCAGAATCAGGCCCAAAAGCATTTCGATACACCTAGTCTGCCTAAGCGCCTGGCTGTGATCAGCGATCCAGATGCCAATGACGTGATTCCATTTCGTACGCTGACGATGGCGGTTGAACGTCCCAAGGTCATGGTTGGATTGCGTGGTATTCAGCAGCTTGACGATGGCAAACAGCGGCTGCTTTATAAGTGGCGGATCAATCTGCTTTTGGCAATGCTGTTTGACGAGACCTCGGCCAATTTTTTGCGATTATATGATGCGGGTATTATTGATGACTCGTTTAACTATAATTTTGAGATTCAGCGCGGCTTTCATCTGGCAACGTTCAGCACGGATACGGATCAGATGGAGCAATTTAGCGATGCCATGATTCAGATTTTAAAAGAAGCTCCTAAACAGCTAGAAGCAGTCAAGAATCAGTTTGAAGACATTAAGCATGCGATGCTGGGCCGTTTAATCAATCAGTTGGACTCACCAGAAAACATAGCGGTGCTTTATGGCGGCGGCTACTTTGATCATGCTACGCTGCTTGATGAGATCGAGATTTTGCGTGGTATTGAATATGATGAATTGACGACTGCAATCGATCAGTTTATTAAGCCTGAACGACTCTCGGTCTATCAGATTGTGCCACCGACGAAATAAGCGTTTCTTAAAATTTGTCGTGGTGATAGTATGCTATACTGGTCTAGGTTATGGACAAATTTAATAAAGAATGAGGATTAGGTATGAGTGAAAACGAAGAAAAACGACCAGAAGTTGGTAAAAAGCTTCATGATGCTCGGGTAGCCAAGGGATTGACCCTCGATGACCTGCAGCAGGCAACCAAGATTCAAAAGCGCTACTTGATTGCCATCGAAGACGAAAAATTTGATGAGCTGCCTGGTGACTTTTACGTACGGGCGTTTGTCAAGCAGTATGCCGATACGGTTGGCCTGGACGGCGAGGACTTGTTAAAGGAATACGATGACGATCTGCCTAAAGCCAAGACTGATGAATATTCAGAACATATTGCTCAAGCCGTTGAGACCCGGGCTACTTCAAAACGCAAGCTTACCAAGGTCAACGATGCCAGAAAGTATCTGCCAACACTGATTGCAATTATTGTCGTTATCGTGGTTTTGGCTGCTATCTGGCTGACGGCAATCGTCCGCAGCCACAAGGATTCATCAACTAAGATTGACAACAGCTCGGTTAAGGTTTCCGGTGAATCAAGCAAGAAGTCTTCCAGCTCAAGTAAAAAGAAGTCTTCATCAAGCTCAAAGAAAACGTCAAGTAATATTAAGCTGACGGCAACGAATCGGACCAGCAGTGCCGTTACGTTTACCGGCGATGCCTTGAGCAAGGACACGGCGCTGACGATCAAGACTTCCGGCCAGGCTTGGAATGCCGTAACGGTAGACAACTCACAGCGTCTAAGCAAGACGATGAGTGCCAACCAAACGGAAACGATCAAGATTGCCAAGAGCGCGCAAACAATCGTCTTAACGCTTGGCAATGCCAGTGCAACGACGGTCAAGCTCGGCAATACTACGCTTGATCTGACGCAAAGCAACACTTATCCAAACACGCGGACGGTCACGATCAAGCTTGGCAATACCACGCAATCGTCCTCAGCCTCATCGACTTCTTCATCGACGACGGCAACCAGCTCATCACAAAGCACTTCATCAACGACTAGTGCAAGCAACTTGAGTTCAAGTTCGACGACTGCTTCGTCAACGCAGACGACCGCATCCAGTACGCGTTAATTCAATCAAATAGGGGGAAGTTTCGTTGAATCTACCAAACAAATTAACCATCGTCCGGCTGATTATTATTCCGTTTTTCTTAATCTTAATGGTCGTACCATTTGGCTGGGGAAGCGTAACTTTTTGGGGTGCCACGATTCCGGTTGCCGAACTGATTGCGGCAATTTTATTTATCGCAGCTACGATTACCGATAATCTAGATGGTCGGATTGCGCGGCGCGATCATTTGGTAACCAATTTTGGTAAGTTTGCAGATCCATTGGCTGACAAGCTGCTGGTCATGACGGCATTTATCGTTTTGACTGGTCAAGGCGTTGTACCTTCTTGGGTAACGACTATCATTATCTGGCGTGAGCTTTCGGTAACGGGATTACGATTGCTTTTGGTTGAGCAAAACGGGACGGTATTGGCTGCCAAGATGCCAGGCAAGATCAAGACGACTACGCAGTTTATCGCTATTATCTTCTTGTTGATGCATAATGTGATCTTTGCCATTTGGAATATTCCATTTGGCCAGATCATGCTCTACATCTGCCTGTTCTTTACGATTTACTCAGGAATCGACTACTTCGTTAAGGGGCGGGGCGTTTTTGCGGATGGTTTTAAATAAAAGCAAAGAAGCAGTCTTCTAAGGCAAATGAGCTTTAGCGGCTGCTTTTTTTGATTTTTTAAATGCATTAGCCGATAATCGGCATATATTAAGTTGAGGGGGATGACTTATGGAAGCAGAAATTATCTCAATCGGAACCGAAATTATCTTGGGGCAGATTGTCAATACCAATGCCCGCTTTTTGGCTGATCAATTGCGACGGCTCGATATAAATGCATATTGGCAGACGACGACTGATGATGATCCCAAGCACATTCAAGCAGCCATCAGACAGGCACAAAAGCGGGCTCAGCTGATCTTTGTCTGCGGCGGTCTGGGACCAACGCCTGATGATCAGACCATGGCCAGTACGGCAAAGGCAATTGGTGTTGAATTAGCTTTAGATGATAATCAGTGGCAAAAAATTCAAGCTGATTTTACAGCCCGACAGACGCAAATGACGCCAGAAAATATTAAAATGGCCTACTATCTAAAAGGGGGCCAACCGTTATCCAATCCAACCGGCATGGCAATTGGGGCCTATTTGAATCATCAAGATCACACCTATGTCGTTTTGCCAGGACCACCACGTGAATTCAAGCCAATGGTCACGCAAAGTCTCATACCGCTTTTAAAGCAGCAATTTGGCAGCGGGCGGGCTATTTACGGCCACAATCTGCATTTTTTGGGCCAACCAGAATCGCTTTTGATGGATGAGATTAATCAGATATTGGTCGATGCCAGGATTGATGGCGTCTTAGCAACCTCATACGTTCAACCTGGTGAGATTCAGGTACGACTGACGATTCATGATGTCACTGAAGATCAGGCACTTTTGCGACTAACGGCCGCTGAACAGGCAATTTTTAAACAACTTGGCCAATACTGTTTTGGGATTGGCGAGCATGTCACGCTGGCTGCACAGGTTGTCAAATTACTCCAGGAGCATCACTGGACGATCACCAGTGCCGAAAGCTTAACGGGTGGCATGTTCCAGAGTACGATCTGCAGCGTACCAGGCGCCTCGAAAGTCTTTAATGGTGGTTTTGTAACCTATGCTGCTCAGGCTAAGGAACAGCTGCTGGGCGTTTCTCCAAGCATTATCGATCGGTATGGTGTTGTCAGTGCTCAAACCGCTAAGGCAATGGCTGAAGGCTGTCAACAAAAGATGAATGCGAAAGTCGGGGTCTCGTTTACCGGTGTTGCGGGTCCCGATGCTTTGGAAAACCAGCCGGCAGGGACGGTTTGGATCGGGATTGCAATCAAAGGTCAGCCAACTCAGACCAGGCTGCTGCATCTGTCACCGAAAATGGCAACGCGCCAATGGATTCGGCAGCGCAGTGTTCAAATGGGATTATTGTACGTCTACTGGGCACTGCAAAATAAAACGAACTAATGTTCACTTTTTGCTTGTCTTTTACCCTCGATTACTGATAAGATAGTTACAGACAACTTCGGACATAAGGAGGAAAACATTTTGGCTGATCAACGACAGGCAGCGCTGGAAAATGCACTGCGCAAGATCGAAAAAAACTTCGGTAAGGGTTCCATCATGCGAATGGGCGATGCTGCCGACACCAAGATTGCAACGGTCTCCAGTGGCTCATTGGCAATTGACGAGGCATTGGGGGTAGGTGGCTATCCACGTGGCCGAATCATTGAAATGTATGGTCCAGAAAGTTCTGGTAAGACGACGGTAGCGCTGCATGCCGTTGCTGAAGTGCAAAAACGCGGCGGTACGGCAGCCTACATTGATGCCGAAAACGCATTGGATCCTCAATATGCTCAGGCATTGGGGGTTAATGTCAAGGATCTGTTGCTCTCTCAGCCCGATACCGGTGAAGAGGGACTGGAGATTGCGGATGCCTTGATTGCCAGTGGGGCGGTCGACATCGTTATTGTCGACTCAGTAGCCGCACTGGTTCCACGAGCCGAAATTGAAGGTGAGATGGGTGATACTCACGTTGGTCTGCAGGCACGTCTGATGTCGCAGGCTTTGCGGAAGCTTTCTGGTGAGATTAATAAGACCAAGACGATTGCCATCTTTATCAATCAGATTCGTGAAAAAGTCGGTGTGATGTTTGGGAATCCAGAAACGACGCCGGGTGGCCGAGCCCTTAAATTCTACTCCACGATTCGAATGGAGATTCGGCGTGGTGAGCAGCTAAAAGATGGAACCGAGGTAATCGGTAACCGTGCCAAGATTAAGGTCGTCAAAAATAAGGTTGCACCGCCATTTAGAAAGGCTGAGGTCGACATCATGTACGGTCAGGGAATCTCTAAGACGGGTGAGGTTTTGGATATGGCCGTTGAAAAAGATCTGGTTAAAAAGAGTGGCGCATGGTATTCCTACGGCAATGAGCGAATTGGTCAAGGTCGTGAGAACGCCAAAAAGTGGTTTGAAGAACATCCAGAAGCGATGGCTGAGCTGACCAATAAGGTTCGAGTGGCCTATGGCATGGAACCGGATGCTTCATTAACGGCAGCTGCCAACAGCGAAAAAGACACTGCCAAGGACAAGAAACCACAGCAAGAAAGCCTGGATATGGCAACTGAAACCAAAGAAAAATAATTCATAAAACTCAGGTCTGATAATGATTGGCCTGGGTTTTATTTAGATTTGAACAATCTTTGTCAAGACATTAGGATTTGTTTAACTCGAATTGTTGACACCATTCTTAAGCACGATTAAAATTACTTTGTGTGCAAATTTTCATTTGTTCACTATTAATTAATTGTTAATTCAACCAACAACATAAAATAGTTGATGCGGAGGTGAAACGATGAGTGCTTTCGGCTTGTTAATCGCCGCGCTCGCTATGGTTGTCGGTATTATTGTCGGCTATGTAATTCGAAAAGTCTCTTATGAGAAACAAATTGCACAGGCGCACAATAGCGCCGAGGGAATTATCGCTGCTGCGAAAAAAGATGCTGCGACGGCCAAAAAAGAAGCTGTTTTAGAGGCTAAAGAAGAAAGTCACAGATATCGGGAAAGCGTGGAACAAGAGCTGAAAAAGCGCCGGGATGAGGTTCAGCGTCAAGAGGACCGCATGCTGCAGCGCGAAACCACGCTTGATCGCAAGGATAATGCCCTTGAAAAAAGAGAAAATGCAGTCAGTTCCCGCGAACGCAAGCTGGATCAAAGGAATGAGCAGATTCAAAAAAGTCAACAACATGTAACGCAATTGATTGAACAGCGTCAGGCTGAACTGGAAAAAGTAGCTCAGATGTCGCATGAAGATGCCAAAGAGCTGCTTTTGAAGCAGATCAAGAATGAATTGAAGACGGAACGAGAAGTCATGATCCGTGATAGTGAGCAGGCGGCAGAACTGACGGCTGATAAAAAGGCCAAGCAGCTGATTGTGGAAGCTATTCAGCGTAGTGCTGCCGACACGGTTTCAGAAGCAACGGTTTCCGTTGTTACCTTGCCAAATGATGATATGAAGGGTCGTATCATCGGACGTGAGGGACGCAACATTCGTACTTTGGAAACTTTAACCGGCATCGATCTGATTATCGACGATACGCCACAGGCAGTCGTTTTAAGCGGTTTTGATCCGGTGCGGCGTGAAATTGCCAAGATGGCTTTAGAGCGTCTGATCCAAGATGGTCGCATTCATCCAGCCAGAATCGAAGAAGCAGTTGAAAAAGCCCGTAAGGATATGGATGCTCAACTGCGTGAAACTGGTGAGCAGACCGTGTTTGATCTGGGACTGCATGCAATGCATCCAGATCTGATCAAGACGATTGGTCGGATGAAGTATCGGACTAGCTATGGCCAAAATGTTTTGGACCATTCAATTGAAGTTGCCAAGCTGGCAGGAATTATGGCTGCCGAGCTGGGCGAAGACGTTACCCTAGCGAAACGCGCTGGTTTATTGCATGATATCGGTAAAGCTGTTGACCATGAGGTTGATGGCTCACATGTCGAATTGGGGGTCGAGTTGACTCGCAAGTATAAAGAAAATCCGGTTGTAATCAACACAATTGCATCGCACCACGGCGACGTACCGGCAGAGTCAATCATTGCCGTATTGGTTCAAGCTGCCGATGCAATTTCAGGTGCTCGTCCAGGTGCACGCAGCGAGTCACTTGAGCAATACATTCAACGGCTCAAGAAACTAGAAGAGATCGCCAACCGTAATTCGGGCGTCGATCACAGCTATGCCATCCAAGCTGGTCGTGAGGTTCGTGTAATCGTCAAGCCAGATAAGATTACCGACTTACAGGCAACGGCTCTGGCACATGATATTAAAAAGGAAATCGAAGGACAGCTTGAATATCCTGGCCATATCAAGGTTACGGTTATTCGTGAAGTACGGGCCGTCGATTATGCCAAATAGTAAATAGGGATTGGAGAAGCGGTTCTTCAGTCCCTGTTTTGCGTTTTAGACGCAAAGTCATTAAAATTAAGAAATCAAAGATAAGCAGGTGAAAATTTTTGGCTAAAAAGCTTACGCCAATGATGGCACAATACCAACAAGTTAAAGACCAATATCCAGATGCTTTTTTGTTTTATCGATTAGGCGATTTTTATGAACTGTTTAATGATGATGCGGTCAAAGGCGCGCAAATCCTTGAATTGACGCTGACGACGCGCAATCACAGTGCTGCCAACCCGATTCCGATGTGTGGCGTTCCCCATAAGGCGGTTGATGGCTATGTCGATATTTTAATTGAAAAGGGCTATAAGGTAGCAATCTGTGAACAAATGGAGGATCCCAAAAAAGCCAAGGGAATGGTCAAGCGTGCCGTGACGCGTTTGATTACGCCAGGAACGCAGATGGATCAAAGTGGGGATGCAGCCCGCAGCAATAACTACCTGGCTGCTTTAAGACAGCAGGATCAGACTTTTGAGTTGGCTTATGCCGATTTGGCAACCGGTGAATTAAAAACGACCACGCTGCAAGGGAGCAATGCAGCACTTAACGAATTGATCAATCTGCAAACCAAGGAAATTGTCGTTGACGACTCATTGGTTGATGGACTTAAGCAGCAATTGACCAAGCGCAACATTCTGCTTTCAAAACAGCCCGAAATCTTAAAAAATGCTGAAGTCAGCTATTTAACCCAAGATCTGGAGCAAGCAGGTGAAAAGCAGGTCGTGGCTCAGCTGGTCTCTTATCTGCTGACAACGCAAAAACGCTCGCTTGATCATCTGCAAAAAGCTATTTCATATCAGCCAAGCTCATATATGAAGATCGATCATTATTCTAAGACCAATCTGGAATTAATGACCAATATGCGCAGTGGCAAGCGTCAAGGAACCTTGGCCTGGCTTTTGGATGAAACCAAGACGGCAATGGGTAGTCGACTGCTCAAACGCTGGCTGGATCGGCCATTGATTGACCAAGAGCAGATCGTTCAGCGGCAAGACAAGGTTCAGGTACTGCTTGACAACTATTTTGAAAGAAGCAATCTGCAGCAGGAACTGACTCAGGTATACGATCTGGAGCGTCTAGCCGGTCGAGTAGCCTATGGCAGCGTAAATGGCCGTGACTTGATTCAATTAAAGACCTCGCTTTTGCGGGTACCAAAGATTAAATATATCTTAGAAACGCTGGATGCACCGGTTTTTGACGATCTGGTAGCCAAGCTGGATCCACTGGCAGATATTGCTGATCTGATTCAGCGCGCAATTGCTGAAGAACCGCCGATCTCGGTAACAGATGGCGGCGTAATCAAATCCGGATACAATGATCAGTTAGACCAATATCGTGATGCTATGGACAACGGCAAGCAATGGATTGCTCAGCTGCAGGCTAAAGAGCGTGAGGCAACCGGTATCAGCAACCTTAAGATTGGCTACAACCATGTCTTTGGCTACTATATCGAAGTTACCAAGGCTAATTTGAGCAAGCTGCCAACCGATCGTTATGAACGCAAGCAGACGCTGACGAACGCTGAGCGCTTCAGCACGCCGGAGCTAAAGGAAAAAGAAGCCTTGATTTTAGGCGCACAGGAAAAATCAACGGCCCTGGAATACGACTTGTTCGTTGGCGTGCGCGAAACCGTCAAACAGGCAATCAATCGCCTGCAGTCACTGGCTAAGGCATTATCGGAACTGGATGTGCTGCAGAGCTTTGCCGTGGTGAGTGAGGACTATCATTTTGTACGACCAAAACTAAACCAGGAGCATCGTTTGATAATTAAAAACGGTCGCCATCCAGTAGTTGAAAAAGTAATGGGCTATCAAAAATACGTCCCCAATGACGTTTTGATGGATCCAAAGACTTCAATTCTGTTGATTACCGGGCCCAATATGTCGGGTAAAAGCACGTATATGCGCCAATTGGCCTTAACGGCGGTGATGGCGCAGATGGGCTGTTTTGTACCGGCTGACCAGGCAGATCTGCCGATTTTCGATCAGATCTTTACGCGAATCGGTGCAGCTGATGACCTGATTGCGGGCGAAAGTACGTTTATGGTCGAGATGATGGAAGCCAACAATGCCTTGCAGCACGCTACTGCCAATAGTTTGATTCTGTTTGACGAGATTGGGCGGGGAACGGCAACTTATGATGGAATGGCACTGGCTCAAGCGATCATTGAATACGTTCATGATCATATCGGCGCTAAGACGCTTTTTTCTACGCACTATCACGAACTGACCGATCTGGAGCAGACATTAAATCATCTGCACAACGTTCATGTAGGTGCCACTGAGGAAAATGGCGAGCTGGTCTTTTTGCATAAGATTGAAGACGGTCCTGCCGACAAGTCGTATGGGATTCATGTTGCCAAGCTGGCTGGGATGCCGACTGATCTGTTAAAACGTGCTGCCCAGATTCTCAGTCAGTTGGAGAGTCAAGACGAGATCAAGCTGACTGCGCTGAATCCGACTGAAGCACAAGCACAAAAAGCGACTGCAGTCGATACGGCACCAAGCGTTGAATCATCAGCTGCGCCAGTCAATGCCGTAGCTGAAAAAACGTTTCCGGCACCGCTTGTCTCAGAACCCGACGGTCAATTAGAACTGTTTGCTCCAGCGCCAGCAGTTAAAAAATCGCTTGCGGGTCTGGAAGAAAAGGTGATTCGCCAGCTTAAGAATCTGAATCTGATGGGGATGACGCCAATGGAAATCATGAATCAGGTTTATGAATGGCAGACCAGACTGGCAAAACAAAAGTGAGTTGAGACTTAATGGGAAAAATTCATCAATTAAGCAGCGTATTGGCTAATCAGATTGCAGCCGGTGAGGTAATTGAGCGACCTTCATCGATCGTCAAAGAACTGGTCGAAAATTCTTTGGATGCTCACAGTCAGCGTATCGACGTTGTGGTAACCGAGTCGGGACTGGGCAGTATTCGCGTGATCGATGATGGCGATGGAATTGCCAGAAGTGACGTGCCAATGGCTTTTAAGCGTCACGCTACCAGCAAGATTGAAACGGCTGGCGATCTATTTCGTGTTCAGACAATGGGCTTTCGTGGCGAAGCGCTGCCAAGTATTGCTTCGGTTGCTGATGTAATCATGACAACGGCGGTATCGGGGCAGGAAGGAACGTCTTATCATATTCGCGGCGGCGAGGAAAAAGCGCTGAAGCCGGCTATTGCACGGAAAGGAACGGATATTCTGGTGACGGAGCTGTTTTACAATACGCCAGCCCGCTTGAAGTATCTAAAGTCGCCTAAAACCGAGCTGAGTCACTTGATCGACATCGTTAATCGGCTGGCTCTGGCTAATCCAGCTGTAGCCATCTCGTTTACGCATGATGGCCGAGAAGTATTTCGTTCTGCCGGCAACGGTAAGCTGCAGCAAGTGATTGCAGCTATCGATGGGGTCAACGTTGGTCGCATGATGATTCCGATTCATGGTGAAAATCCCGACTTCAGCATCTCCGGTTATATCTCAAAGCCAGAGCTGACGCGAGCGCAGCGAAGTCACATCACGCTAACGATCAATCATCGCTATGTACGCAGTTACGCACTAACCAAGGCAATTATTGCCGGCTATCGGTCAAAGCTGATGGTGGGACGGTTTCCGTTTGCCGTGATCAATATCGATCTGGATCCGGTATTGGTCGATGTCAATGTTCATCCAGCCAAGCGCGAGGTGCGACTGAGCAAGGAGGAACAATTGGCCAGCCTTTTGGAACAGGCGGTCTTTCATGGCCTGGCCAATCAGAATCTGATTCCAGACGTTGGTTCTCAGGCTCAGCAGCTAAAAGCCAAGTCAAGCGCAGAGTCAAGTCAGTTTGGTGAAGCGGCGTCGGTCTATCAGCCAGCCGCAACACCGGCACCGACTCAAGCGGCAGCCTCGGTTGAAAAAAAGGCCCAAGAAGATGATCATCTGGCTGCCCAACCAGTGGTAATCAAACAACGAGACGATCTTAATCAACCAGCACTGCAGGCCTTTGATCAGCGCTACCAAGATGAGGAGCAGGCAGCTCCATTTGAGCAGTCAATATCAGATCAGTCAACTATGATTGGGCAATCGGACTCACCAGACGTTAAGACCGAAGAGCTGACCTTGGATATCGACGATGCCGGCAGTCAGGCTGAACAGCGCTTTCCGGATCTGCAATATCTGGCGCAATATCACGGGACGTTTTTGCTGGCAGAGGCTTCAGATGGTTTGTATCTGGTCGATCAGCATGCAGCCCAAGAACGGATTAATTTTGAGCGTTTTCGGCATGAAATCGGTGAAGTCGGTCATGATCAGCAGGCTTTTTTGACGCCGATGGTTTTAAGCTATTCAACGGCTGAGGCGCTAAAGATCAGCGAGCATTTAGACGTCTTACGTGGCGTTGGCTTAAACCTGGAACCGTTTGGGCAAAACAGCTTTGTTTTATCAGAGCATCCCACCTGGTTTGTTGAGGGACAAGAAGAGGCAACGGCCAAAGAAATGATTGATTGGATTTTGAATGATGCAGAACTGAACGTCGCGCATTTTCGTTTGAAAACGGCCATGATGATGAGCTGTAAACGAGCAATTAAGGCCAATCATTATCTGGATGATCAACAGGCCAAAGCGCTGCTGAAAAAACTGCCACAGTGTCAAAATCCATTCAACTGCCCACATGGTCGGCCAGTAACGATCCATTTTACCGATACGGATCTGGAAAAACTCTTTAAACGAATTCAAGATCATCACCAGGCCTATTCGCGTGATTTCGATGCCCATTCATTCTAAAAGCGAACGCATGTGTGCTATAATGAAAACAACCTTAAAAAGTGAGGAATAAAAATTGTTTGAATATCTTACTGGAGCAATCGTTCAGACCGCACCGACCTATATCGTGCTCGACGTTAATGGCGTTGGTTATCGGCTGGCCTGTGCCAATCCATATCGCTGGTCGGTCAACGTCAGCGACAAGGTCAAGGTATTTGTCTATCAGGCGGTCAGAGAAGATGCCATTACCCTGTATGGTTTTGTCAGTGCTGAAGAAAAGCAGCTTTTCATGCAGCTGATCAACGTATCGGGAATTGGTCCCAAAAGCGCATTGGCAATTCTGGCCAATCCTGATCATCAAGGATTAATTGATGCCATTGCCAACGATAATGTCAGCTATCTGACTAAGTTTCCCGGCATCGGTAAGAAAACGGCCGGTCAAATCGTCTTGGATCTGCATGATAAAATTGATCAATTGCGTGCCAATGAGCCACTGGACTTCAATGTGCCAGCCAGTGATACAGATCTAACGCCAGAGCTGCGGGATGCCTTGGCGGCGCTGAGTGCGCTGGGCTATCCCGAACGGTCGGTTAAAAAGGTACAAAAAGCGCTTAGCAAGGAGTCGGCAATGTCGACCGATGACTATCTGCGTCAGGGACTGCGCTTGTTAAGCTAGTAAAGGAGGGATTTTCTTGGAGGATGATCAGCACTTGATGTCGGCTCAGGTTGAAAATGAGGCGGAAAGTGCCGGTGAAACGAGCCTGCGTCCCCAGTGGCTTGCCGAATATATTGGTCAAGAACAAATCAAAAAGAAACTGTCTGTCTACGTCCAAGCCGCCCGCAGTCGTGAAGAAGCGCTCGACCACGTGCTTTTGTATGGACCACCGGGGCTGGGAAAAACGACCTTGGCGATGGTGATTGCTCATGAGATGAACGTTGGCATCAAGACGACCAGTGGCCCAGCCATTGAAAAGCCAGGTGATCTGGTAGCCATGCTAAACGAGCTGCATCCTGGCGATGTCTTGTTTATTGATGAGATCCATCGACTGCCCAAAACGGTTGAAGAAATGCTCTATTCGGCAATGGAGGATTTTTATATCGATATTGTCGTTGGCGAAGGTCCAACAGCACATCCGATTCATTTTCCGTTGCCACCGTTTACCCTAATTGGTGCGACGACACGGGCTGGGGTCTTATCGGCACCATTGCGGGACCGGTTTGGCATTATCGAGCATATGGCCTATTACAGCCAAGATGAGCTGGAAAGAATCATCTTTCGTTCAGCCAAGATTTTTGCCATGCCAATTGAACCGACCGGCGCTAAGGAACTGGCCATGCGTTCAAGAGGTACGCCGCGAATTGCCAATCGTCTTTTAAAACGGGTCCGCGACTTTGCCCAAGTGGCTGGCAATGATGCTATTGATGCGGCAACCGTGGCCAAGGCTCTGCAGCTTTTGCAAGTCGACGAGCGTGGACTGGATGAGATCGATCGACGGATTTTGCATACCATGATCGATTACTATCATGGCGGTCCGGTTGGTCTAAAGACGATTGCTGCCAATGTCGGTGAGGAAATGGGTACGATCGAGGAAATGTATGAACCCTATCTGCTGCAGATTGGCTTTATCGCCCGTACGCCAAGGGGACGCGTTGCTACGCCGGCTGCCTATCAGCATCTAGGAATCCCGCTGCCTGGTGAAGGAAAATAGGCTTACCGTGCGACGATAGGGCAGGCCAAAATGAAAGGGTAAATAGTTTTGAAGCTAGATTTTAAATTACAAAAAACTTACGGATCAATGCGGGCAGCCAGGTTAAAGGTCGGTCAACAAACGATTGCTACGCCAGCCTTGATCGTTTCGGCACCTGCATTGACAATTCATGATCTGGCACCGATCGAGGCTGAACAGTCTCAGGTTAAAGGACTCAGCGTTGATGCAAGCATCATCTCACAAAACCCAGGAACTGAAATCGTTCAGGCATCAGGTGGACTGCACCGACTAATGGATTGGGATGGACTGGTGATTGCTCAGCCTGGCGACTTTTCGCATCTGCCACGGGTTAAGAAAAATCATCTGACCAAAGACGGCGTTCGCTTTCATGACGTTAAGACCGGTGCGGTGCGTTTGATGACGCCGCAGTCTGTAATCGAATCACAAACCAAGATGCAGCCCGATATTATGCTGATGCTTAGTCAAACGCCGCCTTACTATGCCACGCACGACTATATCGAAAAAGCCGTTGCCATTAATTCAGCCTGGGCCAAAGCAGCTAAAGCAGCCCTGACGCCAGATTCGCCGGCTGTGCTTGGCGTGATGCAGGGAGCGGGTTTTGCTCAGCTGCGAGCACAAAGCATCGCATCCTTATTAGAGCTTGGCTTTGATGGTTACGTGATTGGTGGGATCAGTGATATTGACGATGATGATGAGTATGATCGGATTTTAAAGGCCAGCATCGATTGTCTGCCTAAAAATCAACTCCGGATGGTTAGTGATGTTCAATCGCCGGCTCAACTGATCAGTGCATTGCAAAATGGCGTTGATCTGATTGAAACCTCTTTACCAACGCACTGGGGACATTATGGTAAAGCCCTGAGTGATCAAGGACTGTTGCCGATTAAAAAAGAACGCTTTGCCAAAGATCTGCAGCCACTGGCAAAAGATTGTGACTGTCAGGTTTGCCGACACTACTCAAGAGCCTATCTTAGACATCTGCTTCATATGGGTGATCCAGTGGGGACGCGTCTGATCGGCCAGCATAATCTTTGGTACCTGCAAAAGATGTTTGTTCAAACTCGTCAGTCCATTATGCATGATCAGTCACCAGCAATCGTTTTTAATGGGTTGGCCTAGAATGAACAATCGGTATTCGATTTGGTCAGAAATGCTGGTTTTTAGTTGAACCAGTGGTATTTGACCCGTTTTTTTGGTAAAGTTATTTATTGATCATATAATTATCAAATCAAATAAGAGAGGATGAATGGCAGTGGGAATTTTAGCTGCAAGCAGTAGTACCGGATCCGGCATGTCCAGCATCATCATTATCGTCTTGATGATTGCTTTTATGTACTTCTTCATGATTCGGCCACAACAAAAACAACGCAAAGAGCACCAATCAATGGTAAATCACTTAAAGAAGGGTGATCAGGTCGTTATGATCAGTCGTTTGCATGGTGTGATCGATGAAATCAACACCACGGATCAAACGGTAACGATCGACTGTGAAGGGGTCTACTTGACTTTTGACCTCTCAGCAATTGCACGGGTAATTCCAAGCAAGACGCAAGAAACTGCTGAAACGCCAGCCAGCGAGTCAGCTGCGGCCAGTCAAGAACCGGCTAAAGAAGCCAGTGAAGCACCAGCAAGTCAAGAAGCTGCGCCAGCCAGTGAATCAGCAGCTGCTGATGATCAAAAGCCTGCCCAAAGCGACAGTGCCGACGCTGATAAGTAGTTTAATTATGTCTAGCCGGAAATCCCGTGACTTTAGTCATGGGATGGATAGGCTTGCTATGATCTAATCCTTGTAGATAGTAATTAACTTAGTAGCTGCATCACTGAGAATCAAAGTGAGTATTACAGCATTATAAGACTGACTATCTAACAACTATCGATATATCGTCCCTATGGCAACCTGGGGACGTAAAAGGCATTGGTAATTAGATGATCACTGCTCAAGCAACTGCGGCTGTTTGAGTAAATCGTCCGTATCTACGCAAATTGTGGTTTAGACACTCAATATCGGGGTGTTTGCCCACAAGCCATCGACTTTAGCCGATGGTGGTTGACTGTAAAAAATCCTGATGAGTAGGTTACTCATCAGGATTTTTGAGTCTAATGGACAAGCCAAAAACGCCAATTGCTGATATACTTGGAAATGGTTTTAAAATAGCATAATACGTGCAAGGAGGAATTGATCAATGGACGAGTTAGCGTCAATTCTTGAACAGATTAAAAAATACAACAAGATCATAATTCATCGTCATCAGCGCCCGGATCCCGATGCAATCGGTTCTCAGGTTGGGCTGGCTGAGATTTTAAAGGCTTCGTTTCCTTACAAGCAGGTCTATGTCGTTGGTAAGCATATTCCGGGATTTGACTGGATCGGTACCATGGACGAAATTGAAGGCGATGCATATGATGATGCCCTGGTGATCGTTACCGATACGGCCAATGCGCCACGAATTGATGATCGGCGCTTTAATAATGGTGATGAGCTGATCAAGATCGATCATCATCCCAATGACGAGCCGTATGGTGATCTGATGTGGGTCAGAGACGATGCATCCAGCTGCTCGGAGATGATTTATGAGTTTTACGAGCATTTCAAAAAAGAACTGACTTTGCCCAAAAAGGCAGCTCACGCTTTGTATGCTGGTATCGTTGGTGATACGGGCCGCTTTTTATATCCAGCTACTACGCCTAATACCATGCGCATTGCTGGTGAGCTGATGGCAGCAGGGGCCGATGCGTCCGCTATTTGTCAGCGTGAGGATACGATTACGCTGCCACTTGCGCGCTTGTCGGCTTATGTCTATGAAAACATGACGCTGCTTGAAAGCGGTGCAGCCTATGTGATTTTGACCAATGAGATTCTTAAGCGCTACGGACTGACTGAAGCGGGTACTTCGGCCGTTGTGCCTTTACCAGGCAAGATTCAAGGCGTTAAGGCCTGGGCGATCTTTGTCCAACAAGAAGATGGTCACTACCGAATTCGGCTGCGCTCCAAGGGTCCATTTATCAATGAACTGGCCAAAAAGCATCAAGGCGGCGGTCATCCACTGGCCAGTGGAGCTAAGGCACGCGATGAACAAGAAATCAAAGCAGTGGTCAGCCAGCTGGATGAGTTGGCTGCCAATGCCTGACCAAGAAAGGAAATCCAACCTCAATGACTGAAACATTTGCTGACTTTCATTTTCAACCATTCTTAATGGAGGCCTTAAAAGATCTCCATTTCACTAAGCCGACCCCAGTTCAGGAAAAAGTAATTCCAATCGTGCTAACCAATAAGAGCGTGGTTGGTCAGTCACAAACCGGTAGTGGTAAGACGCATGCGTTTTTACTGCCGATTTTTGAACAGTTAGATCCCAATGACCAAAACGTGCAGGTTGTAATCACTACCCCCAGCCGGGAACTGGCCTACCAGATTTATAATGCAGCCAAGCAGCTGAACAAATTTGCTCCCCAGAAATTTACAATTCATAATTATGTTGGTGGTACTGACAAACAGCATCAAATTGAGCAGCTGCAGCGTAAGCAGCCACAGCTGGTCATTGGAACGCCTGGGCGAATCTTGGATCTCATCAACTCGCAAGCCCTGGATATTCACACGGCTCATCGCTTTGTTGTTGATGAAGCAGATATGACGCTTGACATGGGCTTTTTGGAACAGGTTGACGGTATTGCTGGTCATTTTCCAGAAGATCTGCAGATGATGGTCTTTTCGGCCACGATTCCCCAAGGACTGCGGCCATTTTTGAAAAAATACATGGAAAATCCGGTCGTCGAAGAAATTCCAACCGAAACGGTGATCAACCCCAATGTCGACAACTGGCTGATGTCAACCAAAGGCCGGGACAAAAATGAGATGATCTATCAGCTCTTAACGCTGGGGGATCCATACCTGGCACTGGTATTTGCCAATACGCGGCAACGGGCTGAAGAAATTACCAATTATCTGCAGCAGCAAGGACTAAAAGTGGCGCTGCTGCATGGCGGTCTTGAGCCACGGGCACGGAAACGCATTATGCGTCAGATTCACAACCTCGACTACCAATATGTCGTTGCGACTGACCTGGCAGCGCGAGGAATTGATATTGATGGTGTGTCGCTGGTAATCAATGATGACATTCCAAGCGATCTGGAATACTTCGTGCACCGGGTTGGTCGAACGGGACGGGCCAACATGAAAGGAACAGCCATTACGCTTTATGCACCAGCTGAAGACGAGATGATCGCCAAACTTGAGGAGCGCGGCATCAAGTTTACGCCTAAAACGTTCAAGAATGGCCATATCGTAACGACCTATGATCGCAACCGCCGCAAGAACTACCACCGCCGCAGAGAAAGTCTTGATACGACGCTGCGCGGTTTTGTCAAAAAGACTAAGAAAAAGGTCAAGCCTGGCTACAAGAAACGGATCCAGCGGGCTATCAAAGAAGATGAGCAAGAAAAACGCAAGCTGGCCAAGCGTCATGAAATGCGCAAAGCCAAGCGTCAACGTCAGCGTCAGCATCGACGCGAGCGTGAGAATAATGGTCGTTGATTTTTAATGTCAGCTCGCTTATAATATGGACTGTTTGGGATATGCTTTTTGATGTGAGCTTTCAGAAACGTTTTGGCTGCTGTGAAAAACGACGATCATCATTAGGTGCTCCCCAGATCTACAATTCAACAATCAGCTTCCGAAATTCGGAAATTTAAAGAGGTAAACGAAATCCATCGTTGCAAGCAGAGTGGTACCGCGTCTAAGGGCGTCTCTGATTCGCAAGGATGGGTTTTTGTTTTTACCAGGAAAGGAAGATAACATGAGCAAGGAATTAAAGCACCTTAATAGTGCCCAAGTACGCCGCATGTACCTGGATTTCTTTATTCAACACGGTCATACCGAAATGCCAAGTGCCTCTTTGGTGCCGGTTGATGACCCAACGCTGCTCTGGATTAACTCTGGGGTTGCTACGATGAAAAAGTATTTTGATGGTGAGGTTGTACCCAAGAATCCGCGCATGACCAGCTCGCAAAAGAGTATTCGAACCAATGATATTGAAAACGTTGGTAAAACGGCGCGTCACCACACAATGTTTGAAATGCTGGGAAATTTCTCAGTTGGCGACTACTTTAAAAAAGAAGTTATTCCTTGGGCCTGGGAGCTGCTGACCAGTGACGAATGGTTCGGCTTTGATCCTGAAAAGCTGTATGTTACTTATTACCCAAAGGACAATGATGCTCACCGCTGCTGGCTGGAAGCTGGAGTTGCCGAAGATCACCTGCTGGCCAACCAAGACAACTTTTGGGATATTGGTCAAGGTCCATCTGGTCCCGACACGGAAATCTTTTATGACCGTGGCCAGGAAATGAACAATGTACCTGAAGATGATCCAGAAAACTACCCTGGTGGTGAAAACGAACGTTACCTTGAAATCTGGAACATTGTCTTTTCACAATTCAACCACACACCAGAAGATACCTACGAGCCGCTGCCACATAAAAACATCGATACTGGGATGGGACTGGAACGAGTCGTCTCCATTTTTGAAAATGCCCCAACCAATTTTGAGACCGATCTCTTTATGCCACTGATCAAGCAGGCCGAAGAATTCAGCGGCGTTAAAAAGTATGGCGAAAACAAGGATGATGACGTCTTCTTCAAGATTATTGCCGACCATATTCGGACGATCACGTTTGCAATTGGTGACGGCGCTCTGCCTTCTAACGTTGGTCGTGGCTACGTCATTCGTCGTCTGTTGCGGCGGGCAGTCGTTGCCGGCAAGAAGCTGGGCATCGACAAGCCATTCTTGTACAAGCTGGTGCCTACGGTTGGCAAGATTATGGAATCATACTATCCAGATGTCTTGAAGAATGCCGACTACATTGCTTCAGTCATCAAGTCGGAAGAAGAACGCTTCAACACGACTTTAAATGGTGGTCTGAATCTGCTCAATGATGTGATTGCTCGTGCCAAAGAAGACGGCAGCAACCGAATCGATGGTAAGACGGCCTTTAAGCTGTACGATACTTACGGCTTCCCAATCGAGCTGACCAAGGAATACGCTGCTGACGAAGGCCTTGAAGTTGATGAGGCCGGCTTTGAGGCTGCCATGACCGAACAGCAGAATCGAGCCCGCAAAGCACGTGATATCGATAATGGGATGGGCGTTCAAACCGACGTCTGGACTGAATTTAAGGAACCAAGCAAGTATGTCGGCTACACGGATCTGGAAGTCCAAAACGCTAAGGTGATTGGTCTGGCACAAGCTGGTCAGCATGTCGAAGAAGCACTGCCGGGTGATGAGGACGTTGAGGTAATCTTTGACGTAACGCCATTTTATGCCGAAATGGGTGGTCAAGTTGCCGACACTGGTGACATTATTGACAACTTTGGCAATCTGGTTGGTAAAGTCGTTGACGTTCAGCATGCACCAAATCAGCAGAATCTGCACCGCGTTGAACTGAAATCGCCATTAAAGAAAGGGGCGCGCTATGCCCTCAAGGTTGATCGTCTGCGTCACCTGAAGATCGAAAAGAACCATACCGCAACTCACCTTTTGGACCAGGCATTGCGCAACGTCTTGGGCGGTCACACGCAACAAGCCGGCTCATTGGTTGAACAGCACTACCTGCGCTTTGACTTCAACCACTTTGGCCAGGTTACGGATCAAGATCTGAAGGCCGTTGAAGATATGGTCAATGAACAGATCTGGAAAGAAATTCCGGTCACGACGGTTGAAACCGACCTGGAGGCAGCCAAGAAGATGGATGCCATTGCTCTGTTCTCCGACAAATATGGTGACAAGGTCCGGGTTGTTAAGATTGGTGATTACAACACCGAATTCTGTGGCGGTGATCATGTTAAGAATACCAACGAAATCGGTCTGTTCAAGATCGTTTCCGAAGGTGGGGTCGGTGCCGGTGTCCGGCGGATTGAAGCGGTTACCTCAAGCGATGCCTTCAAGTTTATGCAAAGCCATGATGATCTGTTAACGCAGACGGCTGGTGAATTGAAGGTTGCCCAACTTAAAGAGGTGCCACACCGTGTTGAAGAATTACAAAGTCAGCTTAAAGAAGCACAAAAGCAAAACGAGGCTCTGGAAGCCAAGCTGGCTGCTCAACAAGCCAATGCAGTCTTTGACAACGTTCAAGACACCAAACAAGGTACGCTGATTGCCGCTCAAGTCAATGTTGCTGGCATGGGTCAGCTACGGCAGCTTGCCGACAGTTGGCGCGCCAAGCAGCTGTCTGACGTGCTGGTTTTGGCAACCGGCAATGAAGGCAAGGCCAACATGCTGGTCGCCGTCAGTGATGACAAGATTAAAGACATCAAAGCCGGTGACATTATCAAGGCGATTGCACCTGCCATCAATGGTGGCGGCGGTGGCCGTCCTAACCTGGCTCAAGCCGGTGGCAAGAAGCCAGAGGGAATTCCAACCGCTTTGAAGCAGGCTGTTGAATATCTGAACAAGTAGTCAAAATCAGAGGAGACTGGGAATTAACTCAACCTCTTAACTACGTATAGATAACAATGCCTCAGCGCAGTAGCTGGTTGGCAGGTCAAATACTGATAAATCAGCATTTGACCGACCTAGCCCAGCCTTGCGGAGGTTCGAAGACAGACTCCGAAAATCGGTCGCAAGCTGATTTTCGGAGTTTTTTCTCACTCTCTTTTTTTATTGAATTTGTCGGGCAAGTTTGGCAGATTAAGGTCTGGTTAAGGAAAAGCTTGCTGATTGTGATTTGTTAAGTGGTATAGTAGAATTAAGTATTGATAAAGAAAGGTCGGGGGTGAAAAGATGGCAAGTGACAAGACCATGTTTTTTGACTTTGGCAAAGAAAAGCCAAAGGACGTCAAAGAAACCTTAAATACCGTATACCAAGCCTTAGAGGAAAAAGGCTATAATCCAATCAACCAGATCGTTGGCTACCTGCTTTCGGGCGATCCTGCCTATATTCCACGTTTGAACAATGCGCGCAATCTGATTCGCGAGCATGAGCGTGATGAAATTATCGAAGAACTGGTACGCTTTTATCTGCAGCATAATGGAGATGCCAAATGAGACTGCTTGGACTAGACGTTGGCTCTAAAACCGTTGGCGTTGCCGAAAGCGATCCATTAGGCTGGACGGCGCAGGCGGTCGAGATTATTCCGATTGATGAAGAGGCTGGCGAATTCGGTCTTGAGCGAGTGGCGCAGTTGGTTAAAAGTCGCTCGGTGGCCGGCTTCGTAATTGGTCTGCCTAAAAACATGAATAATACCGAAGGACCGCGCGTTGAGGCCTCACATCATTATGGCGATCTGCTGGTGGAAAAATTTGGTCTGCCAATCGATTTTCAAGATGAGCGCCTGACTACGGTTGAGGCACACCGAATGCTGGTTGAGCAGGCGGATATCTCCAGACGCAAACAAAAGAAAGTAATTGACGAGCTGGCTGCCACCTTGATTTTGCAAAACTACCTTGATCGACACGGCAAGCTGGTTCAAAAACTATAAAACATTAAAGGAGCGGCTTATGAGCGAAAATCAACCACGCGACAACGAAGAAATCTTTACGCTGGTCGACGAGAAGGGCAATGAAGAGCTCTACAAAGAGGCAATGCGCTTTAAATCCGATCAAAACGGCAAATGGTACATCTGCCTCTATCCATTGGATGAAGAAAATGCCGAAGAGGTTGATATTGAGGCCTTTTCATTTGAACCAGCCAACGACATGGATGGTGTTGACAGCGGCGATATTCAGCTGATGCCAATCGAAAGCGATGAAGAGTGGGCAATGGTTCAAGAAGTGCTCAATACGTTTATTGATGATGAAGGCAATTTCAATGCCTAAGTCCGATCCAAACTACTGAAGCCAGCATGTTTGGCTCAAGATCATCAAGACCTGGCGTGCGGTTTATCCGGATGCCGGGTCTTATTTATTATTAGATAAATTAGCGCCATAAACAAATGAGGCAATAAATGATTTTAACAACGGTAATTTTAGTAATTTTGATTGGCTGCTGGGTCAATGGGACCAATCGTGGCTTATTGGGCATGCTGATCTCAACGTGTACCTATCTGATTGGCTGGCTGGCTGCTAAGCTGGGCGCTCGGTTTTTAGGCGGAGCATTATCCGGATTCTTGCCGCAGCTGAACAGCAGCAGTGGGTCGGTTAGCAGCAGTTTGTTGAGCAGTATCAACCCCACCACGTTTTTTTATAATGGTCTGGCATTTATGACCATCTTTAGTACAATTTCTTTTTTGGGACACTGGCTGTTAAAAAGACTCAACTGGCTGAATCGACTGCCGGTGCTTGGATCGGCTAATCGATTGGCAGGTGGGACACTTGATGTTTTGATCGGTTATTTGATTATCTTTATGTTTTTGATGATCTTTCAGCTGTTTCCCAGTCAATGGTGGCAAAATCAGCTTGCTCAATCAGGGATTGCTCAGCTGATGATTAAAGACACCCCGGTTATGGCACAGGCAGCCTTGAATCTATTGGGATAGACAAGATCAGCTTTAAAAACTGAAAGGAGTTTTAAATGAACGAAAAGATTCTGGAAACGCTGGAATTTCAGCGGATTAAAGATCAATTGACAAAATATCTGGTATCAGCGGATGGCAAAAAGGAACTGGCTGAGCTGATGCCACAGTCTGATTATGAAACGGTCCGCTCTTGGCAGCAGGAAACAACGGATGGGGCTGATATTCTACGCTTAAAGGACGGTATGCCGATTCCTAAGCTGGCTGACGTTCGGCCTCAGATGAAACGCTTGAAAATCAAAGCCAGTTTGAATGGAGCTGAGCTGGCGCAGATTGCCAAGGTTTTGCGAGCCAGCATGAGCGTACAGCACTTCTTTGAAAGACTGCATGCCGAAAAAATAACGCTGCAGGTTCTGCCTAACGAAGTCGATGAGCTGGTAACGATCCCTTCGATCACCAAGCGTCTCCTACAGTCAATTGATCAAGACACCGGAGCCGTATTGGATGAAGCCTCCACCAAGCTGCATGGAATTCGCCAGCTGATTGCCAAAACAGAGGCCGAGATTCGTCAGCAGATGGAAAAATATACGCATGGCAAAATGGCCAAATATCTTAGTGAGCCAATTATCACAGTACGCAATGAGCGCTACGTTCTGCCGGTATTGAGTCGTGAGCGTAGCCGTTTTGGGGGCGTGGTCCATGACCAAAGTGCCAGTGGTCAGACGCTGTACATCGAGCCGGCCAGCACGGTTGATCTCAACAACCGCTTGCGGCAGTCACAGATTGAAGAACGCCAAGAAGTACGACGAGTATTAGCCGCACTTTCAACAATGCTGGCGCCTTATCGATTGGATATTCAAAACAATGCCAAGATTTTGGGACATCTGGACTTTGTTAATGCTAAGGCCAAGCTGGCGCACGATACCAAGGCAACGCTGCCACAGCTCAGTCAAGATGGGGTTGTGAATCTCAAGTACGCGCGTCATCCATTGATTGATCCTAAAAAGGCAGTTGCCAACGATATCAAGCTGGGCCAAGGCTACCATACTATCGTGATTACCGGTCCTAACACCGGTGGTAAGACGATTACCTTAAAGACATTGGGATTGATTCAGCTGATGGGACAGTCAGGGATGTTTGTTCCCGCCGCTGAGGGCAGCATGATCGCCATTTATGATGAGGTCTTTGCCGATATTGGTGATGAACAGTCATTGGAACAGAACCTGAGTACGTTTTCTGGTCATATGGAAAACGTCAAGGCAATCTTGGATCGGGCGACGGCTCGCAGTCTGGTCCTACTTGACGAGCTGGGTGCCGGTACCGATCCTAAAGAAGGAGCGGCCCTAGCAATGGCGATTTTAGACAAGCTTGCTGCATCAGACAGTGACGTGGTCGTTACGACACACTACCCAGAACTAAAAGCCTTTGCCTATGAGCGGCCAGCAACCATCAATGCCAGCATGGAGTTTGATCAGACAACGCTTAGACCGACTTATCGTTTATTGCTGGGCATTCCTGGTCAGTCAAATGGGATTGCGATTGCTAAACGGCTGGGAATCGGTGAGGATGTTATCATTGAGGCCAAGTCACTGGTCAGTGATGACAGTCAGGATCTCAATAAGATGATTGGTGACTTGGTTGAACAGCGCAAGCAGGCTCGTGAACGCAGCGAGGAGCTTGAAAAACTGCTGGAGAAAAATAAGGTTATCGAACAAGAACTCAACGGCAAGCTGACTCGTTTTGAAGAACAGCGTGACAAGCTTTATGAGGATGCACGATCCAAAGCCAATCATCAGGTTTCACAGGCTAAAAAGAAAGCTGACAAGATCATTCATCATTTACGACAGCTGGAGATTACCCAAGGTGCCAACGTCAAGGAAAACGAGCTGATTGATGCACAAGGCGCCTTAAATGCACTGCATCAAAATCCGCGCTTAAAGCACAACTCGGTTTTGAAAAAGGCCAAGCAAAAGCATGATCTGCATAAGGGTGATGCCGTTTTGGTCAAGTCATACGGACAAAAAGGCGAACTTTTGGAAAAACGCGGCAATCACAAATGGGAAGTACAATTGGGAATCTTACGGATGGAAATTGATGAAAATGACTTAGAGAAGATCTCCAAACAGCAGCTTGTCAAATCCGAAAAGGAACGAGAGCCAAAGCGCCGACCGGTACGGACCGTTCAGACCCGGCATACCTCGGCACGGCTGGATCTGCGTGGTCATCGCTACGAACAGGCAATGAGCGAATTGGCTCAGTTTATCGATCATGCCTTACTCAATAATCTTTCGCCGGTTACGGTAATTCATGGCAAGGGCACCGGGGCATTGCGCAAGGGTACCTGGGAGTATCTGCGCAGTAATCCACGCGTTAAGTCGTTTGCCCATGCTGCGTCTAATGCAGGTGGGGATGGGGCAACGATTGTCTACCTGCAGTAGTCAGATGATTGAGTTAAAATTATTTTGGCTAATTATTATTTGAAAGCTTATAAAAAGTAAGCATAATAAGTGACGAATGAATCTACTTCTGTTAACATAGGATCATCAATTAGTGAAGGGAGCCATTAAGATGGCAGTTAAAACTACAACTGATCAGACGTTTGAACAGGATACGCAGCAAGGAGTCGTTTTGATCGACTTTTGGGCAACCTGGTGTGGTCCTTGCCGTATGCAGTCACCAGTAGTTGAGGCATTATCTGAACAAATGCCAAACGTTGCCTTTTATAAGATGGACGTTGACGAGAATCCGGCAACGCCACAGCAGTTCCGCATCATGAGTATTCCAACGCTGATGATCAAAAAAGATGGTCAGGTGGTTGACCAATTGATCGGCTATCACTCTGCTGATCAGCTCAAGCAGGTTTTGAACCAATACCTGTAAACAAAAAGACATCACTCGTTTGGCGAGTGATGTCTTTATTTTTGGGCCTTTTTGTTTTTGCGCTTGAGGCGGCGATTTTTACTGGTATCACCTTCAGAAGCAGATTCCGTTTGAGGCTGTGGCTTTTCAATTTCAATGAATTCTGCCAGTTCAGTCCGTTCAGATCCAGCATCGGACTGTGGGTCATTTTGGGCTAGAATCTCAACGTAGCTATGCTTGTGCTCAATTACCTCGGCCTCGGTAACGGCACTGAGCTGAAATTCCAATTCCTGGGCTAAAAATCCGGCTTCTAGAGAAAATGAGGTTTCTTCTTTATCGACTGCCAAGCGTTCTTCAACGATCGGGCCGCTAAGCCGCCAAACGTGTTGAATTGAATTTTGCTGACGTAGCTCCAGTTTTCCCATTCCCAGCTGTTCGGTCAAAACAATCAGGTCCTCAATTGATGCGACCGGATATTCACGGGCCAGGTCTTTGCCAATCCAATAAAGAATGCCATCAGTTTCTTTACCAAGGATTGCTGGTAAAATCACATCACGCATGGTGCCGGCGATCAAGCCACGATGACTGTGTATCAAACGGTCGTAGGTTTTTTGACTCATCAGAAATACGATCCTTCCTTTTCGCAAATCATATTTTATTATAATAGAAAGTTAGGCGTTAGTTCCTTAAATATCGTTAAAAACTTATTTTATTGTGGGTTAAAAATGAAAGTCGCTCAGTTGGCAAGGCGGGATGCTGATTTAGTGGTTGTGAAAACAAGAAATCGCTGCAAAACTTGAAAAAGCCAGCAAATAAATAGATAATGGAGTTTCAAGTATTTGGAAGAAAGGTGTTGCAATTATGGATAACAGGCCGATTGGGATTATGGATTCCGGACTTGGCGGTTTATCAGTCATCCGGATCGTAAACCAGCAGCTGCCCCATGAAAAACTTATTTTTGTGGGCGATCAAGGACACTTTCCATATGGTACGCGCACGCAACAGGATGTCTGCCAGCTGGCATTAAACATCGCTCGCTTTTTTAAGCGCCAAAACGTCAAAATGATGATCGTAGCCTGCAATACGGCAACGGCAGCGGCTTTGCCAACCTTGCAAAAAGAAATGCCGTTTCCAGTAATCGGTATGATTGTTCCCGGCGTCAAAGGTGCTTTACAACAAAAACATCATCAATCAGTTGGCGTGATCGGTACGGCATCGACAATTGAAAGTCATGCCTATGAACACGAACTGCATCGACAGGATCGGAGCGTTCAAGTAGTCGAAAAAGCTGCTCAGCCATTGGTTCCAATTGTAGAGCATGGTCAAACCGGCACTGAACAGGCTTATCAGACGGTTGACGAACAGTTGAAGATTTTTGATCAGCAGCCAATTCAAACACTGATTTTAGGCTGTACGCATTTTCCGTTTTTGGCTGATGAGATTCAGCAAAAGCTTGGTTATCAAGTAGTACTGGTCGACCCAGCCAAAGAGGCAGTTAATGCTGCCAAAGAGTGGCTGACTCAGCACGACGCGTTAAATGATACTGAAATGATGCCACAAAGCAGGCTTTATTCAACCGGTGACGTTGAAATCTTAAAAGCAGGTGCTAAAAAGTGGCTGAGCAATCAGAACTATACGTGTGCCCATTTGGAACTGTAAGAAAGGAAGATGGCTATGGAAACGATTGTAGTTGCCACCAAAAATCCCGGTAAGGCGCGTGAATATGCAGAAATGCTGGCACCAAAAGGCATTGTGGTCAAAACGCTAGCTGATTTTCCAGCTTTTGAGATTGATGAAAATGGTCAAACGTTTGAAGAAAATGCATTGATCAAAGCTCAAGCTGCCGTCAAAAAGTTAGGCTTACCGGTTTTAGCTGATGATTCTGGATTGGTTGTTGACGCTTTAAATGGTGAGCCAGGAGTTCATTCAGCACGCTATGCCAAGGATCATGACGATGCAGCCAATAATGCCAAACTGTTGGAAAAAATGGTCGCGGTGCCTGATGAAAAAAGAACGGCACATTTTCATACAACGATTGTAGGTCTCAAGCCCAATGGTGCCAAACTGACGGCGCATGGCCGCGTCAATGGCCACATTCTCCATGAACCGACTGGTAAAAACGGTTTTGGCTATGATCCGCTTTTTTATGTTGATGAGCTGCATTGTGCCATGGCCGAGCTGAGCAGTGATCAAAAAAATGCCGTCAGTCACCGTGGTCGGGCACTGGAAGATTTTATGAGGCATTTTAATGAATGGTGGCAAGCGTAGTTTAAGACTGATGATGCGACATCAAAGTTTTTAGAGGAGGAACAGTCATGAAGGCATTATTTGTCAGTGACAACCACGGCGACCGTGATATTTTGCAACAGATTGCCGATCGCTTTAAAGGTGAAGTCAATGTGATGATGCATTGCGGTGATTCAAATCTTGAGCCCAGCGATCCAGTCATGCAGCCATTTAAGACCGTGATCGGTAATACCGACTGGGGACTGAACTATCCGAAAACACAGCTGGCAGTTGTTGATCACGAGCGCATTCTGGTCGTTCATGGTCATTTGTATCAGGTTAATTTTACCTTGACGCCTTTAATGCTTTTGGCCAAGGAAAATCGAGCAACGATTGCTGCCTATGGCCATACGCATCAATTGGCCGTTGAATGCAATCAAGGGATTCTTTATCTAAATCCTGGCAGCATCAGCCAGCCGCGCGGACAGTATCAAAAACTGGGCGGGACCTTTGCGATTGTTTCTGTTGATGCAGATCAATTTGACGTGCAGTATTATGATCGTAGTCTGCAGCCGGTTGACGATCTGCATTTTGTCTTTTCACGCCAATAGATGTCTTAACCTGGAATACCTGTCGCATTCAGCGGCTAAAAGCATTACAATAAAAGCAGGTCGATGAAGGGATGATTTTAAAATGATTAACCAACAGATTCGTCAACTGCTGATGGATCGACGTGAAAAATTTATGATTCCAGCCAGTCTGGTTGCCACAGTCAATGAAGACAATTCACTGTACCATGCGTTTTTGGTTCTAACCAAAGATCACTATGCCAAGATCGTTGTGGTTGATAATGAGAGTCATTATCGTGGCTTGCTGTCGCTTTCAATGATTACCGATGAGCTGCTGGAAACTGATCGTATCAATTTGGATAAGTTGCAGACAATGAAGGTTAGAGATGTGATGCAGACCGATGCGCCAGTGATTACCAATCCATATGACGTAGAGGAAAATCTGCACCTACTGATTGATCAATCGTTTTTGACGGTCGTTTCCGAGCATGGTGAGTTTACTGGTATCGTAACGCGCCGCGAATTGCTCAAGGCCGTTAACTATGCGGTTCATACGTTTGACCGTCATTATGAGGTACTTGATCTGCCAGAAACCGAAACTGAAGAAGTTTAAAAAGAGCAGTCTGCATGCGGCAGACTGCTCTTTTAGCGTTGGAAGTCAAAATAGCGCTCAATCGTATCCAAAACGCCGCTTTCCTGATTGGTCAGTCGCGTTACGTTGGCTGCAGCCAATCGAATCGGCAGAGCAGCGTTTTTCATAGCATAGCTGTGCGAGGTCATTGTCAGCATGCCCAGATCGTTTTCATTGTCGCCGAAAGTCATGATCTCGTTTGCTCGCAGGTTGAATTGATCGGCAATTGCCATTAAGGCGTTGCGCTTGGTGGCATGTGCATCACCAATCAGCTCGGTATTAAAGCCGGAGTTTTCCATGATCAGATTGGCCGGTAAAAGGCTATCCAGCTCACCGGTCACGTTGGTAATATCAATATGGTCGGCAAAGTTAACGGAGATCTTGGTCAGAGGCTCATTAAGCGGATAGTTGAAAGTATCAAGCAGATTGGGAACCCGCTTGACGTTTTCATAAAAAAGCCTGACGATGGCCAGATTTTTTTCATCCATGGATTGATCGACAAATGAGGTCGTTGGACCGGAAACGACCAGCTGATTGATATCATCATCGCCATACAGTCTGGTCAATGCAGCCAGGACCGCTTTTAAGTCGTCGTGATCTAATGGAAAACAGTCAATTAACTCATCGCCATAGTGAATTACGGATCCGTTTTGGGAGATAAAGATCATTTGATCAGCCACATCGGCAAATTCTCGGCGCAGGCGTGGATAAGAGGAGCCACTGGCGGCTACTAGCTGAATGCCGTTTTTGGCCAGTTTTTTAAAATCCTTTATAAAGCGCTGATGATCATAATCATGCTGATTATTTAAAAACGTGCCATCCATATCGGTAGCAATTAAACGAATAGACATAGTCAAAACCTTTCTTAAAGAAACTAGCTGAGTGAAACATGAGCATCATTTAAAGCCGTCAGATAGGCTGCCAGACAGTCACTGGTCAATTGATATTCAGCATCGTAGGTCGTTGTAAGAGCTACGCGATAGACCAGCGAGGCCTTGGTAGAAGCCGTAGCTGGAATCGTAACGGGACCAACGATCTTAGGTGCGGGATGCTTGCCAAACTTTCCCTGGGCAAGCAGTTTTTGGTTAACGTCTTCAATTACATTTTTAATCTCAGCCAATGGTGCGTTGGGGCCGATTGGAATATCAACGCTGGCATGCCAGGTTGAGCGGGAAAGATTGCTAACAGTAGTAATGTTGCGGTTGGGAATATAGTTGAGGGTGCCGTCCGCACTGGTAACGCGAGTGGTTCGCAGACCAATTCCCGAAACCGTACCCTTAACGGTGCCAATGACGACTACATCACCGACGTCAAGCTGTTTTTCCAATAGAATAAAAAACCCATTAACCATGTCGCTGACAAATCCCTGGGCACCAAGCCCCAAAGCAATACTGAAGATCCCAGCACTGGCGACCAAGGTTCCGACCGGCACGCCAATCAATGAAAGCAGGGCGTACAGCAGAAAGAAAAAGCACGTATACCGATAGATATTAAGCGTCAAGGTATGAAACGTGGCAATGCGATGAGCACCCAGCATCTTAAAGCGTTTGGTATGGCTAAAAGCGTAGTTGATGATCAGCTTGCCGGCCCACAAAATCACGAAGAAAACAACAATCGTCAGTAAAATCGAAAACAGACGATTGACGAGGTTTTGCGCAATCTTATCCAGATCAACGTTTGCAAATGATTGGGTCAGTTGTTGAATCTGCTTATTCATTAAAACTACTCCTTATCTAGATTCCAAACAACTATATCATAAGACAGTCACCAATAATAATTAACAAAAAAATATCCAATATGTTAAACTTGGTGTAACTACAAAGGAGGAGCTTTAAATGACTGCTGGACAAATTGCCGGCCTGATCGCGGCGATCGCGTTTGTAGTGCTGGTTTGCTTTATTGGAATGTTTTTGTCTCGTTTGGGAAAGACATTGGAAGAAACGACTAAAAGTATTGAAGGATTAAGCAAAGATGTTGATGCGCTGACGCATGAACTGGAAAACGTTTTAGGAAATACCAACGAATTGTTGGAAGATCTGAACAAGAAATCAACTGAACTGGATCCAGCGGTAAAAGCTATTGCTGATCTTGGTCAAAGTGCCAGTGACGTCAATGCGGCGGCGCGTCAGTTTACCGACAGGCTGAATGCACAGCATGAAAGTGCCAAGCAAAGCCGACATCTGCTGGCAGCAGCTGGTAAAAAAGCGGCGCTCAACGTATTGAGCAAGCTGCATCGTTCCAAGGAAGACTGATTTTGATAGGAGGTTGGACTTATGACGAAAAAAGTCTTAGCTGGTTTTTTGGTTGGCGGAGCCGCTGCTTTTGGTGCTTGGCAAGCTTTGAGTGCCGATAAGAAAAAGCAGATCAAACAGGCCGTGGCCGATAAGACTCATGAGGCAATGGACTACGCAACTGATTATGCTATTAACGCTTTGGATATTGCCGATGGAATGGTTCAAGATGCCAAAGAACAAGCTGTTGACAAGTTTGGCGATAAATTTAATGATTTAGCCGATTCCGTAAAAAAAGGGGCGGATGCGGTTAAAAAAAGTGCTGATCAAGCGGTCGATCATTTTACCAACGATGATTTTGACGAACAGACCGCTCAGATCAGAGACGAACTTGCCAAGGCTCAAGCCGACAGCTCAAACCAAGACGATATCGTAATCGATAAGACGTCAGACGAGCCCAAAGCAAATGATGATGTCAAGGCGGCTGAAGATGATCAAACGTCTCAGTCAACGCCGAATGATAAAAATTAATGTATAAAATATAGAGGTTGGAAAAAACGAATTTTTCTGACAAAATAAAACAACTTTAAAAATGGCCGAAGATCAACGTTTTAAGTAACGCAATCTTCAGCCATTTTTCTGTTTTGAAGCTTTATTCCCAGCCTCTTATATATTTGGCTAAAAAACCGTGATTTTAATTAATCTTGCCTGTCACTAGCGACCAACGTACTGCAGCTCTTTGGACGTGTGAGTAAACGGTTCGTTGCCGGTTTTGGTAATGTGGATACAGTCTTCGATCCGTACGCCGGCAAAGCCTGGAATGTAGATCCCTGGTTCAATCGAGAAACACATGCCTGGTTCAAGCAGCATATCGTTGCCTTCCATGATTGAAGGAAATTCATGATCAGTCATGCCCATACCGTGACCTAAGCGGTGAATGAAGTATTCGCCATAGCCGGCGTGATCGATAATATCGCGGGCAATCTTATCCAATTCGGCTGCCGTGATGCCAGGCTTAGCGGCATCTTGGGCGGCTAATTGAGCTTCCAGGCATACTTGATAGATATCTTTTTGCCTATCGTTAAGCGTACCAACAGCAACGGTTCTGGAAGCATCGCTGGTATAGCCATCAACATTGGTTCCCAGGTCAAACAATACCAGCTCGTTGTCTTGAATCTTGGTGTCGTTAGTAGCTCCATGTGGTTCAGCTGCGTGGGCACCAGCTTGAATCAGGGTATCAAAGCTCATGTGCATGACACCGTGTTTTTGCAGCGCATAGTGGATCTCTGCGGCAATCTGATTTTCGGTTGCGCCGATCTTGACGGCATCAAAACCAACCTTAAAAGCAAAATCGGCCCACTTGCCGTTTTCTTCCAAAATAGCAATCTCATCTGGTGACTTGATCAGACGCATGTGCTGAATCGTCGGCGTCATGTCGTAGTCAAAGCTGGCCTTAGGGAATTGTTCCTGCAGAGCTCTTAAGCGTGCAACGGTCAAAAAGCCCTGTTCAATCCCAAAGCGAGTTGGTGCGGCAACGCGCTTTTTAATTTGTTCGGCAATCATTGCATAAGGTTGCTCGTGGTCAAGGTAGCCGTAGACGTCAAATGGCCATCCCGTATCTTTGATGGCCTCAACTTCCAGTGCTGGTGCAAACAAGAAGGGATCATGGTCGGGAAATACCAGCAGGGCCAAGACCCGTTCGATCGGATCGCTGCCAAAGCCGGTTAGGTACTTGATAGTCATCGGATCACTGAGATAGGCAACATCAAGCTGGGCTTCATTGACAGCTTGTTGTAATTGTGTTAATTTATTCATTCGTCTTGCTCCTTACGCATAAGATGAGATTTTTTTAAATAATTGTTAATATTATAGCATATTTGTTTATCATTAAGTTTGCGCAAAACCGTTAATTTTGTTATATTGATTGCGGTTATGAAAAACCGATGAAAGCAACCAAAATCAACAAAGAAAGGGCTTATAAACTATGGAAAAACAATCAGTTACCATTTATACCGTGGCACGCGAAGCCCGCGTTTCCATGGCGACCGTTTCTCGAGTCGTTAACGGCAATCCCAATGTTAAACCAGAAACGCGTAAAAAAGTGCTTGATGTCATCAAGCAGCTGAACTACCGCCCTAATGCTGTGGCCCGTGGTCTGGCCAGCAAGAAGACGACTACGGTTGGTGTTGTGATCCCTGACGTTACCAATGCCTACTTTGCGGAACTGGCACTTGGGATTGACGACATTGCATCAATGTACAAGTACAATATGATCCTGACCAACTCGGATGCCGATGACCGCAAGGCACTGCAAGTGGTTCGTGGATTGATGGCCAAGCAGGTAGACGGCATCATCTTTATGGGTCATGACATTTCTGAAGAACTGCGCCAGGAATTCAGTTCGTCCAACGTTCCAGTCGTTGTTGCCGGTTCAGTTACCAATGATGACGAGTTGCCAACGGTCCGGATTGACTATCAGGAAGCTACCAAACAAGCCGTCAAGTACTTGATTGAACGCGTTGATGGTCCTGTGGCATTAGTAGTGGGCTCAAAGGATAGCACGATCAACAAGCGCTACCGAATTGAAGGCTACAAGCAGGCACTGCAGGAAGCCGGCAAGGAGTTTGATGAAAAGCTGATCTTTGAAACACATGATTCTTATGCTGAAGGCTACAAGCAATCACAAGCTATTGTTGACAGTGGTGCCAAGGCTGCTTTTGTCAGCGATGATGGCGTGGCGGCCGGCTTGATGAACGGTTTGACTGATCACGGCATTAAGGTTCCTGATGAGTTCCAGATTGTTGCCTCAAACAACACGAAGACCACCGAGATTACGCGCCCTAAGCTGACTACGATTACGCAGCCACTGTACGACTTGGGTGCGGTATCAATGCGGCTTTTGACGAAACTGATGAACAGCAAAGACGAAGACGGCGAAGAAGACGAATCCAAAGACGTTATTTTGGAACATGGTTTTGAGAAGCGTCAATCAACGCACTAGAAGGTGATTGACTCTTGATGTCTCGAGAAGAGATGCGGCGCCAGCAAAAACAGACTGCTGCTCCCGTTAAAAAACCTCATCCCCATCATTTTTGGGCATCGTTTTTGGGTGTTTTACTGACGCTGATCATAGCGGTTGGCCTATTGCTGAATGCAACCGTGCTGAATGCTGATTTTGCTGCCGATGAGCTGGCTGATTCACCAATCAGTACGCAGCTAAAAGAGCAGGTTAATAGTAGCTTAAGCGAGTATGGCGTCTCTGGTTCACTTTTGACGATCAAAGAAACCAAGCGACTGGTCAAACAAGCCGTTAAACAGGTTTATGCCGGTAAAAACATTAAGCTTGATCTGACCAATATCGAAAAAAGGCTGCAGTCAAAAGTCGATGATGAGTTGGGAGCATACGGTCTTTCAACTTCAATGCTGCCTGATTCGGCTACCAGTCAATTTAACAGTCAGCTGACAAATCAGGTCAATCAAAAACTGAATACCTCTGAGGTGCAAACGGCAGCCAAGACGATTACGACCATCAAGACCGTTGTCAATGTAATGCTGATTATAAGCGGGATTGCGCTAGCTGTTTTGATGGCCTGGAGTCTGTTTACCCATTGCTTTTTGCAGATTTTCAGCTGGTCAACGACTTGGACAGCTGGTCTGTACTTTGGCTTAGTCTGGTTGATCAAGCTTGGTACCGCCCAGGCTGCCCAGACTGAGCCGGACTATGCGTCAACGATTGTAAAAATCGGTAATGACGTTTTGGTCAAGGGATGGCAAATGGCGTGGCTGCTGTTGATCCTGGCTATAGTTTGGTGGCTTTGGCGCGGTATTTTACGAATTATTCGTCATTACTGATAAAGCCTTGAATTTACCAGCTTAATTTGGTAAAATTTCAATGTTTGTTATCTAAATCTATATAAGAAAAGAGGAGTTAGTAATGTCAGGACATTCAAAATGGCATAACATTCAAGGGCGTAAAAATGCCCAAGATGCCAAGCGTGGCAAGATTTTCCAAAAGATTTCTCGTGACTTGTACCAAGCCGCTAAAACAGGTGATCCTGATCCAGCAAACAACCCTCAACTGCGTCTGGTAATCGACAAGGCCCACGCAGCCAACATGCCTAAGAAGAACATTCAACGGGCAATTGAAAAGGCTACGGGTGCTGGCGGTGCCAAGTTTGAAGAAGTTACCTATGAAGGCTATGGCCCAGGTGGGGTTGCAGTAATGGTCTTTGCCCTGACTGACAACAAGAACCGGACGGCCGCCGCTGTACGTTCTGCATTTACGCATTCCGGTGGTTCACTGGGTGCCAGTGGTTCCGTTTCATACATGTTCGATCGCAAGGGTCTGATTGAAATCCTGCGTGATGGTCTGGACAAGAGCGAAGACGACATGCTGATGGATGCTCTGGATGCCGGTGCTGAAGACATGAAGGCTACTGACGACAAGTTCCAGATTTTCACGGCACCAAGCGACATGACCAGTGTTCGTGACGCTCTGCAAGAACAAGGCTACGAACTGGACACGGCCGAAGTAACCATGATCCCACAAAACACGACGGTTGTTCCTAGCGACAAAGTTAGTCAATACAAGCACTTGATTGATGAACTAACTGACAACGATGATGTTGCCGACATTTACGAAGCAGGGGTTATCGAAGACGATGATGATGCTGAATAATTTCGGCTTTTAAAGGCTCAAGCAGCAATGCTTGGGCTTTTTTTGATGAATAATTGCGCTCGCTTGGACTACGGTCTGAGGGGGCGCCTTTTATTTTAAGAAACTAAATTCAGATAAAAAATGCAATGTTTTATTTTTGGTATATAGCAATGATAAGGGGGGATAGTCTTGAAAAGTGAATTCTCACGAGATATTGCAGTTTTGATTCGCTACCGAGTTTCAGACCTCTATGTTCTACCATATCGCAGCTACTATCGACTGCTGATTATGCACGAAGGACAGCTGCAGCTTTATCAGCAATGGCCACGGCCACAGGGTCAGCGTTTGATTGCCTATTTAAAGTATCGGGCTGATATGTCAGTTAGTGAGCACCGCCGACCTCAGTCAGGATCGCTTTGCTGGCATGCACCAGCCGGAAAGGTTGACTTGAGGCTGTCGACGGTTGGGGACTGTCGTGGTCAGGAATCGTTGGTGGTTCGGTTTATCTATCGTTTATGCAATGACTACCGGATGCTGGTGCCGCCCCAATGGCAAAAATTGCAGCAGACTGCCAAAAAGCGTGGTCTGATGCTGTTTGCCGGACCGATGGGATCAGGAAAGACAACGACGATGTATCATTTGGCACGGCAATTTGTCAAACAGTGCATTGTGATGACGATTGAGGATCCGGTCGAAATTACCGAGCCGCTATTTGTTCAGCTGCAGGTTAATGAGTTGGCGGCAATGAGCTATCAAGAATTACTCAAGGTTGGCTTAAGACACCGTCCGCAGATTTTTATTATTGGTGAGATTCGTGATCCGCAGACGGCTCAAATGGCGATTCAAGCTGCCTTGAGCGGACATCTGGTTATGGCAACCGTTCATGCTCGCAGCGTTTATGGAGCATTGGCTCGCCTAAGACAGTTGAATGTTGACGAGTCTTATCTGCGGCAGGCCATCAGCGGGATTTTTTACCAGCGCCTTTTACCAACGGTGCAAAAACATCTGGCAGTACTGTTTGATTTGTTGATTGATGATGAACTGCAGGAAAGTTTTGTAAAGCAAAGGACGGGGATGACCGATGATTGGAATCAGCAGCTCAAAAATTGCGTGGCCAAGGGCTGGCTGGAAAAAAGCGTGGCCCAATCGTACCAAGCCGGCTAGTTTTAAAACGGCTCAGCAAGCTGATTGGTTTTTATTGATGCATGATCTATTGACAGTTGGTTTTTCATTGCAGCACGCTGTTCAATTTTCACAGCGTGCCTATCCTAAGCAAGCAAGCTTCTTTTCCGGCATTGATCGACAGCTTCAGTCTGGTCGTTTACTGGCTGATGCGCTGAAACCCTATGTAAAAATCGAGCTTTATTATCAGCTGTTATTGGCTGAGCAACACGGCAGCCTGTCCGTTACGCTAAAAGAGATTGGGCAGTTTTTACAAGTTCAGGCTCAGCAGCGACGTCAACTGAAGTCATTGCTGGAGTACCCATTGATTTTGCTGCTGATGCTGGGGATGATTTTGGGAGCACTATTGATTTTTGTCTTCCCGGAGCTTAGAAGCTGGCAGCAAGAAAATCGATTGAATAGCTCAGCACAATGGCCGCTTGGTGAAACACTCATAGTTGTTGGCAGCACTTTTTTAATCTATGGACTGTTGGGGATTAGGCACTGGCGACATATGACGACTTTAAAAAAGGTTCGTCGTCAGTGTCGTTGGCCGCTGTTTGGCAAGATTTTTCGCGACTACTATGACTATTATCTAACGTCGAATCTGGCTGTTTTGTTAAAGCATGGTTTTTCGCTGCATGAGATCTGTCAGTTGACCAGCCGTTTTGACGATGACTCATTGCTGCATCAGGTTGGTCAGATGGCATATGAGCTTGGCTCGCAAGGCAAGCAGCTCACTGATTTTATCTTAAGCATGCCTTTTTTGCCTGATGAACTGGCAATCTTTATTAATCGAGGCTTATCCAATGAGCAATTGGGGCAGGAGCTGACGATTTTTTCGCGGCTTAGGTTTAAAAAATTCCGGCAGTCAACAATGCATATTTTAGTACTGGTACAGCCTGTGTTGTTTATTCTGATTGCGGCTGGGATTGTTTCGATGTATCTAAGCATTTTACTGCCGATTTATTATTCATTGCAGGAGGTGTATTGAAATGCTGAATAAAACCCGCCGGCGTGCGTTTACATTGCTGGAAATGGCAATTGTTTTGTTTATCATCAGTCTGTTGGTATTGATTGTTTTGCCAAATCTCAGTACGCAACGTGAACATGCGACCAAGATTCACGAAAATGCAATGACCAATGTCGTTCAGACTCAGCTGGATCTTTATGAAAATGATACTGGTCAAAGAGCTCAAAGTATTGATCAGTTGGTTGAAAATCAGTATCTAACTGCGGCACAGGCTCAAAAAGCAACTAGTGAGCACATCAAGGTTGTTAACGGAAGGGCTGAGCGGAAATGAGACGCCAGCAGGCCTTTACATTGCTTGAAATGCTAATTGTCTTAGGAATCGTTGCGTTGACGCTATTGATTAGCTGGCCATCAATGCATCGAGCAGTTCAGAAAAATGCAGAGCGGCAGTTTTGGCAAATCTTTCGCCAAGCTTGGCAGGCAGCTCAGGTTCGATCTAAGACCAGCCAAGAATCAACCCGGGTTGTCTATTTAAGGCATCGCAATCTGATCGTCTTTAGCTGGCCAAATGACTCAGAACAGATCAGGGTTCCTGAAACACTATTTGTCAAACGCTTTAATGATATTGAAATGAAAAAGACCGGTTATGTAAGTCCGCAGACAGAAGAATTTATTTCAACTTTAGATGGTACGGATTATCAGATGCGGATTCAATTGGCATGGGGGAGCTATCATGTTCAGGCAATTCAAAAAGGGCCAGCCGGCAATCATACTAGGTGAAAGCATGATGGCTTTGGCAATTGCAGCTATCAGCGCGGTATTTTTAATGATCGGCCTGAATGGACTGAATCAGCAGCAAAAGCAGGCTGATGTGCGTCTAATGGCCTGTCGATTGGCAAAAGAAGCTGGTGATGAATTTAAAGAGCAAAAGCATCGCGTTAGCATCGTGCAAGCATCAATGACGGCAACTGCAGATCAAGATCAGGTTGTAGTTGAGCAAGCTGGAAGATGTATTCTAAAACTGGAAAGACGGTGATGTTTTGAAAAAAGCTGCATTTACACTGGCTGAGAGTTTAATGGCGCTGCTGATCAGCATGTTTGCAATCATTGTCTTGGGTCAGGTAGTTAAAACTACGGAGAAAATTGACCAGCGCTCATTGGATATGCCGACTGACTGGTATCTGTTCGTGACTGAACTGGAGTCATCAGATCGTCAGTTTGCTCTTTGTCACTGCCAGGATCGTCAACATGTGGTTTTATATGGCGCAGCGACCGACAAATATTATGAGCTGGTAGCTGAAAATGATCGCATCTATTTGAGGCTGCAGCATGGTGGCGGCTATTTACCGATGCTTTATCAGATTAAGGAAGCAAACTTTAGTCAGCTTAGCAAGCGGCGATTAAAGATGGAGGTGAAAAGAAGCAATGATCAACGGCAAACGGCGATCATCAGTCTGGCACCGTCACCAGAGCAGCACGCTTTTAGCAGCGATGATCGTAATGGGACTTACAGCTGCGACAATTCTGACACAGTATCGTTACCAAGCCAGTCAGGAAAAACTCATTCATCGTTTAAGTGATCGCTTCCTTGCTCAGACAATGGCAGATCTGGCGGGTAGACATGGCAGTTTTCGCTTTAATCTAGGGACGGTCAGTCATCAAGGTCAATCAACAATCGTTTTTCTAAATGATGGCTCATCCTTTAAGTTTCAAGAAGAGAGGGCGCTTCCTTGAATTTGTTGATGAAAATGGGTAAACTAATTTCGTACGACGAATGAGGATGGGAGTGACCAAAACTGGCAACACCAGAACAACTATTTGTACCATTTGATCGCGCAACGGAACTATTGCAGGCAGATCTGAACAGCTCTTATCTTGATGCTTTTCTTGAAAATGCTGAGAATCTGGTTGACAATGGCAAGGTTCGCATTGAGGATGGTTTGCCCAAACCAGGGACAGTTGCTGAGTTAAACAAGCTTTATCAGCAGCTGGATCTGTTGCATACCGATCGTGAAACCGTCCGTCGTCTTTTACAGCTGGATCTGTTAAAAGTAATTCGTAAGGATGCAATTCAGGCCAATCATCAAATGACGCCCGATACACTGGGCATTATGATGGCCTATCTGATTGAAAAAATCATTGATCGCAGTCATCCATATACGATTTTTGATCCGGCTGTAGGGACGGCCAACCTGTTGACGACGGTAATGAACCATCTGCGCGAGGCGATTGATCAGCCAATACAAGGATATGGAATCGACAACGATGATGAGCTGCTGGCCGTTGCCAGTGTCAGCGTATCATTGCAAAGAGAGCCGGTTGAGCTGTTCCATCAGGATGCCATTGAGGCTTTGGATATTCCGCAAAGTGATTTGGCCGTCTCGGATTTGCCGGTTGGATACTATCCACTTGATGAAAATACCAAAAATTATCAAACCCGCGCCCAAAAAGGTCATTCATACGTTCATCACCTGTTGATCGAACAATCGATGAACTATCTAAAACCGGGTGGCTTTGGTGTATTTTTGGTTCCTTCAAATCTTTTCCAGACCGAAGAAACGATGGGCTTTGTCAAATGGATTCATTCCGTAGCGCATTTCCAAGGATTGATTAATCTGCCAGCCGAGCTTTTCAAAAATCAGGCTGCTCAAAAATCAATTCTTCTTTTGCAGCGTCAAGGTGGTGGCAGTCAGCAAGCCAAACAGGTTTTGTTGGGAAGTTTTCCGTCAGTCAAGAAGCGTGCTGAGTTTGTAGCCTTTATGAATCAGATTGATGCATGGGTAGCTGCAAATCTTAAAAGTTGAGAGTTAATTAAAGGAGAGATTACGCCAATGTCAAAAACGATTGCTGTTAATGCCGGCAGTTCGACCGTTAAGTTCAAGCTGTTTGACATGCCAAGCGAAGAAGTAGTAGCAGAAGGTCAGATTGAACGAATCGGTCTGGAAGTCGGTCATGCCGAAATCAAGTATGGCGATGGTCAAAAGCTAAAGGAAGACAAGCCATTTGCCGACCATGAAGCCGCAGTTCAATATCTGCTCAAGCAGCTGCTGGACTTGAACATCGTTGCCAGCTACGATGAGATTACGGCTGTTGGTCACCGGATCGTTGCCGGTGGTGAGTACTTTAAGGACTCAGTAGTCATCGATGAAGACGTTATGAACAAGATCGATGCTCTGGCAGAATATGCACCACTGCATGATCCTGCTGAATTACAAGGAATTAAGGCATTTAAGGAAGTTTTGCCGGATGCATTTGCAGTTGCCGTTTTTGATACTGCTTTCCATGCCAACATGCCAAAGATGAACGCCCTTTACAGTGTTCCTTACGAATGGTACGAGAAGTATGGTGCCCGCAAATATGGTGCTCATGGTACCAGCCACCGCTACGTAGCGGCACGGGCTGCCGAAATGCTGGGTCGGCCACTGGAAGATCTGAAGCTGATCACTTGCCACATTGGTGCCGGGGCCTCAATTACTGCCATTAAAGGCGGTAAGTCATTTGATACGTCAATGGGCTTTTCACCATTAGCTGGGGTTACGATGGCTACTCGTTCTGGGGATGTTGACCCATCGTTGGTCGCCTTTGTTCAAAAGAAGCTGGGCGTTTCCAGTGATGAAATGGTTGATATGCTGAACCACAAGTCAGGTCTGCTGGGAATCTCTGGTGTCTCCAGCGATATGCGTGACGTTGAGCAGGCTAAAAATGAAGGTAACGAGCGTGCACAGCTGGCATGGGATATTTATGTCAACCGGATCGTTCGCTACATTGGCGCCTACATTGCTGAACTTGGCGGTGCTGATGCAATCGTCTTTACGGCTGGTGTTGGTGAAAACAGTATTACCGTTCGTCAAGCCGTAGCTGACAAGCTTGGCTACTTTGGGATTGCAATTGATCCTGAAAAGAATAACGTACGTGGCGTTGAACGTGATCTGTCAACTGATGACGCCAAGATCAAGACGCTGCTTATTCCTACCAACGAAGAATTAATGATCGTTCATGATATCGAACGACTTAAAAAGGCCAGCAAGTAGTTGCTGTTAAAATTAAAATGGGGCGCTTGCCAGCGTCCCATTTTTGTGTTTTGAGGTGATAAAATGCGTTTTGTGACATCGGATACTCATTTTTTGGATCAGCATTTGCTGGGAATTGACGACTTTGCCCCGCGTCCGTTTGCCAGTACCAAGCAGATGGATGAACAGATTATTGAGCACTGGAATGCCAAGGTTACTGAAAATGATATCGTGTATCATTTAGGCGATATTGCCGTCTATTTTGCCAAGCCAGCCAAACAAGCCGATGAGGCAGTTTTTGAGATCTTAAATGCTCTGCATGGTCATCTGGTATTAATCAAGGGCAATCATGATCGAAGAGAACTGTTTAAATATCTGGCTGCCCATAACTATGATTTAAATGGTGAGCCTAAGTTTAGGTTTCATGACGTTGGTGCATTGATCAAATATAACCATCGTCAGTACTACCTAACGCATTATCCGATGATGCTGGGGATTGCGCCACGGATCATAAATCTGCACGGTCACATCCATCATTATGCCATTCCGGTAAAAGAAAATGTCAACGTTGGCATCGATTCTCCTGAGCTTGATTATCTGAGTGTCCGGCCGGCATTTGGTGAGCCGCTGACTCTTGCCCAAGCCGAGGCAATTGCCATGGCAAAAGCCGAAAAGCTGACTCGACATTAAGTCTTGGCAATGAGTATAATAGTTTGGATCATTTGTTAAAAACCAAGAAAGGAGTGGCTAACATTAATCGCAGCAAAATCGAAGAGTACATTGAAAAACGCCAGCTGCAGCGGCAAGGAACCTACCGAGTTTTGATGCAGGATTCAGAGCATTTTTTGATCAATAATCATGCATATACTCTGGTTGTTGATTATAAAAATGCATTTGATGCAGAGGCACTTGCCGATCGTTTCAGCTCGATTCTGAGTAAGTATGACTATATTGTTGGCGATTGGGGGTATGGACAGCTGCGGCTGCATGGCTTCTACAGTTCGGATAATCCGCAATATAATCCCGAACAAGGCGTGCAGACCATTCAAGACTATCTGTATGAAGACTGCAACTTTGGCTGTGCGTATTTTATTGTCCACAATCAAGAAGTTCAGCAGCCAAGAAAACCGCATCGTTCTGGCAGACGATCCTCAAATCGACGCAAGCCTTCAGGAAATGGTAAAAAGCATCAGTCTGGTGCTGCTGTTAAAGAGGTTCGTCAATCACTTAGGCAGCCCCCTTTAAAAGAGCGTCGCAATCAAGAGGTACGGCGCGTTAAAACCGGCAAGCATCGCCAAAAACTAATCGTTAAAAATAAGAACAATAAGCGAGAGAAAGCATGAAACAATACCAAGGATTTTTTATTGATCTGGATGGAACGGTTTATCGCGGTAAGGATAAAATTCCAGCGGCGGCACGATTTGTCAGGCGTCTGCAACAAAATCAGCGGCAGATTCTGTTTGTAACCAATAACAGTACGCGCAGCCCACAAGAAGTTGCTGAAAATTTAAGAGTAAATCATGATATTGATGTCACTTCGGCTAACGTCTATACCTCGGCGATGGCAACGGCTGACTATTTAGATCAGCACGCGGGACAAAAGCGTCGGGTCTATGCGATTGGCGAAAGAGGACTTAAAGATGCACTGCTGAATAAGGGAATGAAGCTGACTGATCAGAGTCCGGATTATGTTGTGGTCGGACTTGACCGCAACGTAACTTATGAACAGTTTAAGATTGCCACACTGGCAATTCGCGCTGGTGCAACCTTTATTGGTACCAATGGCGATACCAACCTACCTAGTGAAGAGGGGATGATTCCAAGTGCTGGTGCCTTGGTTGAACTGGTTCGCTATGCTACACAACAAGAACCGATAATGATTGGCAAGCCGCAAAAGACGATTATTGAGATGGCATTAAAGGCAAGCGGGCTGAAAAAGTCAGAAGTCTTGATGGTTGGTGACAATTATCAAACTGACGTTAAGGCCGGTATCAATACAGGCGTTGATACGCTGCTGGTTTATACGGGTCTGTCAAAGCCAGCCGATATTAAACAAGAAAAAATCAAACCAACTTATACGGTGGATACGCTTGATGAATGGATCATTGAAAATACAAATAATTGATGCTGTAAGGACAATCCTTGTATTGCTGCTGTTGGTTACTGCAGTAGCAGGGCTTGCCCTTTTTTTGACGTTGTTGATCTCACCATTGCTCTTAAGAATTCCGGACCATTTTCTGCATCTTTCAAAAGCGCTGGTTTTAAGAGATTATGGTCACCTATTGCTATACTTGATCTTGCCTTGGCCTCAGCCGCCATTAACACTAGCTGGTATTCCAATGACTGATAATGCCGTGGCTCATTTTAGCGATGTTAGGCATTTGATCATTATGACTCTTTGGATGACTATAGTGGCATTGATTGGTGCTGGTCTGGCATTGAGATATGAAAAAAGGACCTGGCAGCTGTGGAAGCTGTCAGGTCCCTTGAAAAGCCTATTGGCACTGTTGATAATTGTAGGATTATTAGCGATTGCTGATTTTGATGATTTTTTCATCAGATTTCATTATCTGGCCTTTTCAAATATGAATTGGGTGTTTTCAGCGGCTGCCAATCCAATTATCAACTTGTTTCCTGATACGTTTTTTGCGACTCTCTTTGGAATTTGGTGGCTATTCACCATCTTGTTCCTGGCCTTGATTCAATGGTGTATCAATCGTTACTTGCGCCGCCTTATTCGAAAGCTTTGACTTGATAAAGCTGATTACGGCAGGTATTAAGGTAACCACGATGATTGCCAGGATGATAGCCGAGAAATGAGCCTGAACGAAAGGCAGGTTACCAAAGAAATAACCACATGAACAGCAGATCGTTACCCAGCTCACACAGCCGATGATGCTGTAGCGAATAAAGCGGCGGTATGGGAAGCCGGATCCAGCAGCGGCGAAAGGAGCAAAGGTACGAATAATTGGCATATAGCGGGCCAAGATGATGGCTGGTGCACCATGTTTTTCAAAAAAGGCCTCCGCTTTTTCAAGACTCTGCTTATCGATCAGTTTACCGAACCAGGAGTGATTTGAAAGACTCTTGCCGATTTTTTGACCAATCAAGAAATTAAGTGAGTCACCCAAAAGACAGGCAAACAAGAAACCAAATGCAAAGATCCAAATGTTCAGATGGTAGCTTGCGTTTGCTGCTAAGGCACTGGCGGCAAACAGCAATGAGTCACCAGGCAGAAATGGTAGGATTACTGCCCCAGTTTCGATAAAGATGATCAAAAACAAAATTGGATAGCTGATATCACCAAATTGATTAACGATCTGAATTAGATGAGTATCAATGTGAAGGATAAAATCGATTAAAGTCGACATACGAGACTCCTTTAGTTTTCTTAATATTCAATTACCGCTAAGATTTTAACAGCAATTATGAACTTTTTGAAGAATAATCCTTAAACTAAACAAAAACGTAAACAATTTTAAATCACCTCGTAACGTAATCGAAAAATACCAATTATTGAGAGAACTAAAGATAAGAATGATCGCTTTTTACGCTGGATATAAGATCAATTGCTAGTGATTGTATGTGATTGAAAAAAACGTTAAGAAAAATAGAAAATAGCATTGACTCAGGCTCTGATTATCGGTATAGTAGTTAACGTTGTCGATGAGGTAAACGTTGATTACAGTTAGCTTTTACTTCGATAGGTTGTTGGTGATTAAAAATGTTGTTGACAGCTAAATGACTTCATGATATATTATTTAAGTCGCTTGCTTAAAACATTTGAAAAAAGAAATCAAAAAGTTCTTGACAAATAATTTACAAGTGTTAAAATAATAAATGTTGTAACCGATCAAATGAGTCGGTTACATGGTAGACCTTTGAAAACTGAATACAGTTTCGACGAACACAAATGTGCAGGGTCATCAATCATTACGATTGATGCAA